>JAYWBA010000304.1:0-21584 GCA_043781915.1 Saprospiraceae bacterium | reverse complement strand
AGGCAATGGTTGAATAACAAGAGCCGTATGATGGGAGACTGTCAAGTACGGTTCTGTGAGCGGCTTGGGCTGAAATGCCCTTGCCTACTCGACTCTCCCGACTTGCACACAGTATCTCGTGGTCTTATGAAAATTTAGTCGAGTGGGAGAAAGTAGCACGTTTTCGTTAAGACTTAGAGACAGTATGCGCGCATCATAAACGCAAAACATTTCTTTTATGAATAATATCCGCTCCAAATTAATTAATTGACACAGAAATTAAAAATTAACCATTATTTCATTACATTAAAACGGTAAACCAATACCAAAATTCCAGTTGACTTGATCGTTAGCAATCCATGTATTAATAGGTATCCAATAACCATTATCAGGAAATGCTGGATACGGGTAGCGCAATTTATAACCTATGTCAAGACGAATCAAAAAGTAATCGACATCAAGTCGAAAGCCAATCCCTGTTCCGATAGCCATTTGTGTGTACCAGTATTTTGAAATTTCAGCTTTAGGCGAGGCTTCATCTTTTGTTAAATTCCAAACATTACCAGCATCTAAAAAAATAGCGCCTTTTAAATAAGAATATATAGGGAATCGAATTTCTGAATTTATTTCAAATTTAAATTCTCCAGCTTGTGCAGGGAAACTCGAATTTGAAATATTGGCATCGTAAAAACCGCCAGGACCTATTGAACCTAAACGCCAAGCCCTTATACTGTTAGTACCGCCTAACAAATATTGGTAGGAAAATGGCACAGCCTGAGAATCAGCATACGGCGCTTCAACGCCCAAACTTGTGCGTAAAGCATATTTTATATTGGGAAGTATTTCTTTTGTATAACGGAAATCAGCATCGAACCGAACAAATTTCGAAAGACTTATTCCATTTAATCTGGAAGGCTCCTTTCCTGCCCTAAAAATTTGGTCGTACAACCAAGTTTCAGCGCCAGATTGTTGAAAACCAAACGCAAACTGGAAAATTTGATTTTGTTGATTGAGCTTGGTTATAAAATCGTAATTAAATGAACGAAATAATAAACCAGTTACCAATGTAGTGTCAAAGCTTCGAATAATACGCGTTTGGTTGGCATTTCTAATTGCAAATGAATCTGTAATTTTACCTAAGTTTAGTTCTAATGCCGCAGGAGAAATTACAAAGCGCTCACTAATATTATTTTCTCTTTTTAAAATATCGCGCAAACCAATATTATACCTATCGAGCCTGAATAAATCTAATTCAAGTCTGTTGGTTGTACTAAAAGTGGCGTTGACTTCCGTAATCGCATTGTCTTTGTATTCTTCTTTAAATTTTTCCGAAATAAATCCTAACTTATTAATTAAACCCCAAGTGGGATTTAAATTCAAAATTTTGGGAAAATTGAACCTATTATCGAATCTCAAATCATAAGAAGTGCCATTATTCGATCCCTGAGGCGTATTTGCACCTAAATCCGCACCCGCCGATATTACTGAACTGAGCCGAATAGCGCTATTAAATAAATTCCGATGTGTAAAACCGAAATTTACACTTCCTCCAACACGATATAAATTATTGTTTGATGAATCTTTCAAAATTGAAAAATTCAAATCTGCTCCTGATTCAAAATACATTTTTTTATTCTTAGTTAAGTATAAATTTAATGCTACAGCATTAGAATCACACTCATCAATTTTGGGAACAATGTTTACGAATTTATACACGCCAATATTTCGAAATTTTTTGTCTGTTTTCGCAATAGTCGATTTATTGAAAACTTCACCACTTTTGAAAGTTATTAAATCGTTAAGCAAATTTCCTTTCAGACCAATATCGCCATCATAAGTCCTGATAACGTTTGTCCCAATCACAGTATCGTACTTTATAGTTTCTCCTTTATTTATATCAAAGTTAGGAAAAACTGTAACATCACCAATATAAAATTTTCTCAATTGCGAAGAATCGGCAGGTAAAACTACAGTTAATGAGGCATCAACAAGTCGTTGGTTTTTATCATTAAATTTTATAATAGTATCAGCATCTAATGGAGAGATAAAATTTGGAACAAAACGCGCATAGCCTATACTATTAAAAAAATCAACAATTCGTGATTTTTCTTTCTCATAATTTGAAACGCTTAATGCAGCACCTCGATTTAAAAAAGATTGATTTTGAGATTGTTTTAATAAATTTTGATACATTGTATCAGCACAAACATAATTAAGGCTATCAATAACATACAGCGGTCCTAATTTAACATTGTATGTAATGTCAGCCAACCCTTTGTCTTTCCCTGTAAATAATTTATCGAAAGTTATTGAATTTTCTCGATACCCAGCATTAATAAGCGCTTGGTGCATATTATTTGCTGAGATTTGAGTTAATTTCTCATCAAAAATAACTGGTTTACTAGATAGTGTTCTATATATACTTGGCATCAAACCGCCTTTCCCTTCTTTTAAATTAGCTTTAAAATAACTCCAAACGCCAATTTTAGTCTTAAAAAATATAATTGTTGGCAATTCCTTTTGCCGAGATAAAGGTGGCAGCAATACTTTTTTTATATTCGCACTTTCTTTGCGGCTTATGTCCCCTTTGATTTCAAATTTGTTCGAACGCAGTACATATTCATCGTTTTTTAGAAAACGGTTTATATTGCACGAACTCAACAAAAAGCAAAAAGTAAAAAGCAAAAGGCAAAGAGCAAAGGGCAAATTCCAGAAAGGAAAATGCAAGTTATCTTTCGCTTTTTTCATTTTGCATTTTGCCCTTTGCCCTTTGCTTTTTGAACTTTGAACTTTTAAATTTTCACTTTTCACTTTTCACTTTTTATATGTCTCAAACAGTACAAGCGGTTTCAATTGCAAAAATGCAACTTATTCAGTCTTTACACTTAAAAAAGACACGACAAAAGTATGGATTTTTTATTGTTGAAGGTGATAAAATGGCAAATGAAGTGCTTTCTGAAAAAAATTTAGAAATCGTTTACATTATAGCGGAAGAAAAATGGCTCGATGTTAACGATTTTGTGCTTAGAAAAGATTGTGCAGTTTATTCTGCAACACCTGCTGAGCTTAAAAAAATGAGTCAGTTCTTATCGCCACCGAACGTTATTATTGTTGCAAAAACGCCAGAACTGGAATTCCCAGAGGATTTTGAAAATGCTAAATTTATCTATCTCGACGATATTCAAGATCCAGGCAATGTGGGTACAATTATTAGAACAGCCGATTGGTTTGGTTTTGATGGCATTTTTCTTTCGCCTAATTGTGCCGATGTTTGGAATCCGAAAGTAGTTCAAAGCTCTATGGGTTCTGTAATGCGCATACCGTTTCAAACAATAGAATTTTCTGACTTGACAAAAGAATTTCCAATTGAAAACGTTATTGTCACTGTGCTCGATGCGCCAAGTATTTTCGAAACTAATTTGCCAAGCGAAGGAATAATGGTAGTCGGCAATGAATCGCGTGGAATTAATGCAAATATTTTGCGCCATGCTACACATAAAATCTCCATTCCGCGTTTAGGCAATGCAGAATCATTAAACGTAGGCGTTGCGACTGGTATATGTTGCGCTATTTGGAAAAAATAAAACAGCTGTGAGCAATGAGCTTTGAGCAACTCTTGTTTAGTGCCTCAAAGCTCAAAACTCATAGCTCAAAGCTCAATTATGAACGAAGAAATAAAATCACCGAAAAAACCCTCAATTGGACTCAGCGTTGGATTAGCAATTGCCGTTGTTATCCTTATTAATATTTTAGCTTCTCAAACCCGTGCAGGTTTAGATTTAACGCAAGAAAAACGCTTTACACTCACTAAACCGACTTTAAATTTAGTCAAAAGTTTAAAAGATGAGGTATTTGTAACGCTTTTATTGGATGGTAATTTCCCATCGAGTTTTAAGCGTTTACAAAATGCTACCACACAATTACTGAATGATTTGCATCGCCTGAATCCAAACGTTGATTTTAAGCTCGAAAATCCAGATATAACGGGTACGGCAGAAGAGCGGCAGAAAAAAATGAAAGAATATGCGCAAGAAGGTTTAACGCCCACACGTTTGCGCTTAGTTGATAACGACCAAAAAACAGAGCAATATATTTTTCCTTATGCTATTGTGCGCTATAGAAATAGACAAACTGTCGTCAAACTTTTAGAGAACGAAGTGCCTGGTCAAAATCCTGAAATAGTTTTAAATAACAGTGTTTCGCTATTAGAATATAAATTTTCGAATGCTATTGAAAAACTTTTAAACAATCGCCGTCCTAATATATTTTTCTCACGTGGTCATGGCGAATTGGATAAAACTGAAACAGCCGATTTAGAACACAGTCTCGCTACTTTTTATAATGTCGGTTCTTTTAATTTAGATTCTGTCATCGAAATTCCTTTTCGCGATACTGCCCGTGTTGATATTGTAGTCATTGCAAAACCTCAAACAGCATTTTCTGAGAAAGAAAAATTCTTACTCGATCAATACATCATGCAAGGTGGAAAAGTTATTTGGTTGATTGATAAACTTGATGTCGGTTTAGAAGCCATGCAAAAGACAGGAAAATATGTTCCTGTTGAGCGCCAACTCAATCTCGACGATTTGCTTTTTAAATATGGTTTTAGAATTCAACCGAATCTAATTCTCGATTTAGAATGTGCGCGCATCCCTATGCGCGTCGGAACTTTAGGCACGCAACCGCAATTGGAATTGTTTCCTTGGTTCTACTACCCTATAATGTCGCCTAATTCCGAACACCCTATTGTTAAAAGTTTAGATCGTGTTTGGTTACAATTTCCTTCGAGTTTAGATACCATTAAAACAAAAATTCCTACAAAGAAATCGATTTTATTGGCTTCATCGGCAAAAAGTCGCGTACAATACGTACCTACTGAATTAAATTTTGAAATTTTGCGCTATCCCGTCGAGCCAGAAAAATTTAACAAAGGCATCCAACCCGTTGCAGCCATTGCTGAGGGCAGTTTTTCAAGTTTATTCGCAGGTAGGGTGAGTGCTGAACAATTGGGAGTTCTCCAAAAATTGGGATTAAATTTCTTAGAAGAAAGCAAGCCAACAAAAATGCTCGTTGTTTGCGATGGCGATATTGCGCGCAATGAATACGATACACGAAAAAATGCGCTTTTGCCTTTAGGATATAACCGTTTTGAAAATTATAAATTTGCCAATAAAGATTTTCTCTTAAACTCAGTTGAATATTTATTAGATGAGAATGGCATTATTGAAGCTCGCAGCAAAGAAATTAAATTGCGCTTACTCGATACAACAAAAGCCAAAGCTGAAACGAGTTTTTGGCGTGCTTTGAATATTGGATTGCCGCTACTACTTTTGAGTTTGGCTGGTTTAATTATTTATTATATTCGGAAGAAAAGGTTTAGTTAAAGCTGAGAGGTAGAATTAATCAACTACGCAAAAAAATTTAAACCTCAATTTTTGTCATCGATTACTGCAAACAGCACAATTAAAGTTATGTTTATGTTGTGTGATTGAATTAAATAAACAGCACAATTAAAGTTATGTTTAACTGATCCAAAGTTCCTAACAATTTTAATGGAGAAATTTTTTATCAAGGAAGATGCGTAGCATCGACCGATATGATAACGCAGGACGCAGTCCTGCGACTTGCGAAACACACTACCGCGTGCCGTAGGTACGCAAAAAATATGCGTACCTACGGCACGCAATTACGGTTTTTGTCTTTTCGCAGGACTGCGTCCTGCGTTATAATATCGGTCGCGCCTAAGGCGCTTTGTCCTCCATTAAATTTGTCGGAGAACCTAGAGCAATTGATAATTTTTCAAATAGAAAAATAAATTTTTTCATTTACGAAATTTGAAATTACAGAAATTTTTAAAGACGCAATTAAAAGAGTTCTAAAAAAAACGCTCCGAAATTACAATCACATGTAATTCGGAGCGTTTTTTTTATCATTCTTTCGAATACACCTAAGCGTATTCTTCTGTTACTTTATTACCTGAACGTTTGCGTTCAGTCTCTTCGAGATAAATTTTACGGATACGAATATTACTTGGCGTAACTTCTACAAACTCGTCGTCTTGAATATACTCCAAAGCTTCTTCCAAAGTGAAAATACGCGGCGGAATCAAACGCATTTTTTCGTCTGTACCACTTGCACGCATATTCGTCAATTTCTTAGTAATTGTTACGTTTACTACCAAGTCAGCAGGGCGTGAATTCTCGCCAATTACTTGACCACCGTAGATTTTATCACCAGGATTGATGAAAAAAGTACCACGTTCTTGCAAATTATTGATTGAGAAAGGAATGGCTTGCCCGTTTTCTTTCGAAATCAATGAACCATTTATTCTGCCTTGAATATCACCTTTCCATGGTTGAAATTCTAACAGACGGTGCGTCATAATAACTTCACCTTGACACATTGTAAGCAGTAAAGAGCGCAAACCTATGATTCCACGTGAAGGGATTTCAAATTGCAACAACATACGGTCACCCTTTGGAGCCATTGAAAGCATTTGACCTTTGCGGCGCGTAACTATATCAATAACTTTACTCGAGTGTTCTTCTGTTACGTCGATGTTTAATTCTTCGACGGGCTCTGATTTAACACCATCTATTTTTTTAACAATAACTTGTGGTTGACCAATTTGCAATTCGTAACCTTCGCGACGCATTGTCTCAATCAGAACCGATAGGTGCAATACACCACGACCAAATACGCGATAAGAATCAGAAGTTTCGCCCGCTTCAACACGCAAGGCTAAATTTTTCTCTAATTCTTTTTCTAATCTATCTTTTAAGTGGCGACTTGTAACAAATTTTCCTTCTTGTCCAAAAAAAGGTGAATCGTTGATGGTGAAGAACATACTCATTGTAGGCTCATCAATAGTAATAGGTGGTAACGGGTCTGGTTTATCCGAATCGCAAACACAATCTCCAATTTCAAATCCTTCTATACCTACAACTGCACAAATATCACCTGCGTTGACTTGCTCGACTTTAATTTTACTCAAACCCTCAAAAACGTAAACATCTTTGATCCGCGTTTTTTGCAAACTACCATCGCGCTTGCTCAAATTCACATTCATGTTTTGCTTCAAAATGCCGCGAGAAATACGACCGATGGCAATACGACCAATATAATTTGAATAATCTAAAGAAGTGATGAGCATTTGCAAACTGCCCTCAATATCTGCTTTAGGTGCAGGTATGTGTTCTATAATTTGATCTAAAAGATAAGTTATATCAGGTTCTTGTTTTCTATAGTCTGCACCCATCCAATTGTTTTTAGCAGAACCATAAACAACCGGAAAGTCTAATTGATCTTCAGTGGCATCGAGCGTAAACATCAAATCGAAAACTTGTTCGTAAACAACTTCAGGTGTACAGTTTTGCTTGTCCACTTTATTGATAACAACAATGGGCTTCAAACCTAATTGAATTGCTTTTTGCAGAACGAACCGTGTTTGAGGCATCGGTCCTTCAAAAGCGTCAACTAAAAGTAAAACACCATCGCACATATTGAGAACGCGCTCAACTTCTCCACCAAAATCGCTGTGACCTGGGGTATCAATAATGTTAATTTTTGTACCTTTATAACTAATCGAAACGTTTTTAGCCAAAATCGTAATACCACGCTCACGTTCTTGGTCGTTGCTATCCATTATGAGTTCTCCTGTAAGTTCATGGTCTTTAAAAACCTTACCCATGAGAATCATCTTATCAACGAGTGTCGTTTTACCGTGGTCAACGTGCGCAATAATGGCAATATTGCGAATATTAGTTTGCATAAATTTTATTATCGAGTGAGAAATACAGAGCATTTTGTTTGAAAAAGCTCTTTGCGCCGCAAATATAGGTATTTTTTTCGAGCTATTGAGGTTTTGCTTAAAGTTTAATGCTCAAAAATTGATTTCTATGGGCAATTTGGTAAAAAATATCATTGAATTAAGCTTTGAGCTATAAGCAATGTGCTTTGAGCCGTCTCGAGTTGACATAAGAGAAAAGCTCAAAGCTCATTGCTTATAGCTCAAAACCATTTGTTTTAATATCTGTATTCTATCAGTAATGTAGGGATGAATATCAGGCAAAGTCAATAATTGGTTTAAAGCTTCTAAACTTTCCGATTTGTTGTGATGTGCCTGCCATAGCGCGACGGTTCTGTTAAAGCGTAAAGTTTGTTCATCGAATCCTAAATAATTAATTTTTCTTGATTTCATTAAATCAATTAAGTTATCAAAAGTTTGTAAGGCTTCGTTAGGCTTATTATTTTTTAGAAGGTATAGAGCAGTAAAATATTTCCCAATAATTGGTGATTGGGTTCCAATATTTTTGAGATTAGTTAAATTGTTTGGGTCGTGTGAATTATAAATATCTATTGCTTGTTTTAAAAGTTTTGAATTCTCAGAAACCTTATTCTCACTGCCTGAAATAGTACCATCGTTAGGCTCAATAAAAATTGGAGCATCAGTACCAGCAGAAACTTGAGATTGATTGACGTTTACTATACCTATTTTTTGATAAGCCAATACGCCAAAAGTAATCAATAGAGCGATTCCTACAGCTGCTGCATAATTTTTAAAGGAGAAAAAAGGCGATTGCTCCATTGTAACGGGGACTTTCAGCGCCATTTTTCGCAATTTTTCATTCCGAATTTGTTCCAAATTTTTATCGGCAACTCTGTTTAAAAATTCATCGTCCTTTAATCTTAGATTTGTTTGCATGAGATATTCAATTTAAAGTCTTTGCGCTTCAGTAAGCGCGTTATTTAAAAATGTTTTGATTAATTTATTTTTTTCAGATTCACTCATAATTCAAAATTTAACGCTCAAATAAATGAATATTCTTGCGCATTAACTCTATCCATTCATCTCTACAACGCGTTCGCATAGGTGCAATGGATGGTATATTCACGCCCAATTCAGTTGCCAATACTTCTGTCTCTTTATTTTTTAACTCCTTTTCCCTCCCTAATAACGCTTCATTTAACGGCGTTCTAAAATAAGTGAGACCTAATAATTTTTGACACTTTTTATCGAGCATATCGAAAAAATGCCGCCCTAATTTTAAATGTTCATCGCGTATAGGGTCATATTCCGATTCGTCAGCTGTATCTTTCATATCTTCCATTAAAGGCGCTTGTTTTCGCGAAAGTTCTAAACAATAATTTTTACAGATCTGAAAAAAGAATCCATAGCAATTATAGTTTGGTCCATTACCATCCAAAACAGCTTCTATAAATCGGCATATAGACTCTCTAAAAATATCTTCAGCAGTAGCAATTGAGCTTAATTTTTTTTCAAAACTTTTGTACGAACTTTTGGCTGATTTCAGAAAAGCAACATTTTTTGACATTAGGAGCATTGCCTTCTGAATACCTTTGTCCCCCTCCTTAATTTCATCTTTAATCGAAGCATAAAATACTTCAGAACTAATCTCTTCCTTTATTTTTAAGTGCATTATAATGTGTAGTTGGTAGCGTTTTTTTAACAGAAAATGTAAAAATAATTTTTTTTAAATTTTTTTGAGAAAAGTTGTTAAAAAAATCAACTTAAAAACACTCTTAATTATGAGCAATCGAATTCTCAAAAAACCAAATGAAAGCAATCTATAAAATCCAAACGAAAATAAGTAAATTTTAGTTATATTATTTCACCCAAATCACCAAATGATGACAAATTTTAAATCAAATGAAGATAATTTAATTTTACAACCTTAAAAAACCAAATTATTGAAGCCGCGGTTTGCGGCTTTAATTTTTTATTTTAAGTTTGTGTAAATTTAGTTGTTAGTTGTTAGTTGTTAGTTGATAGTTTTTTAAAGTAATTATCATCTAATATCTATCAACTATCAACTAACAACTATCAACTAAATTATGAATTCTCTATTTAGAAGAAAAACGATTGAACAAGCCATGTCCACCGCCGACAACGATTCTGTTCACGGTAGTAGCGGTGAAATGGTTAAAAATTTAAAACTTGCCGATTTAGTATTTCTTGGTATAGCTGCCATAGTGGGTGCTGGTATATTTTCAACCATCAGTAAAGCAGCTTTTGACGGAGGACCGGGTGTCGTTTTTCTCTTCGTCATAACTGCCGTTTCTTGCGGGTTCACCGCTTTATGCTATGCTGAGTTTGCTTCACGCGTACCCGTTTCTGGAAGCGCTTATACGTATAGTTATGTTGCCTTTGGTGAAATTGTGGCTTGGGTGATTGGCTGGGCTTTGATTTTAGAATATGCGATTGGCAATATCGTTTTAGCGGTTTCATGGAGCAGTTATTTCAATAATTTGCTTCATGGCATTGGCATCAATTTGCCAGATTGGGTTGTGACTGATAGTTTTAGTGCAAAACGAGTATATCTCGATGCCTTGGCAAAAAATATTACGCCTTATAACAATGCTTGGCTTACAGCACCTACTTTCGCTGGTTTTAAAGTGATTATTAATATTCCTGCCATGATTATCACTATTTTAATCACTGCATTGGTGTATGTTGGGATTAAAGAGAGTAAACGCATTGCTAATATTATGGTGATTTTAAAATTAATCATCTTATTCATAGTGATTGCGGTGGGTGCGTTTTATATAACGCCCGAAAATTGGAATCCGATGTTACCGAATGGTTTTACGGGTGTGATGCGGGGTGTGTCATCTGTTTTTTATGCTTATATTGGTTTCGATGCTATTTCAACAACGGCTGAAGAATGCAAAAATCCGCAGCGCGATTTGCCGCGCGGCATGATTCTCTCGCTTATAATTTGTACAGTTATTTATATCATAACAGCTTTGGTTATCACTGGAATGGTTAATTATAGTACATTGAATGGCGTTGAAGATCCGTTAGCGTTTGTTTTTAAACAAAATCATTTAGATAAATTAAGTTATTTTATTTCTGTGAGTGCTATCATTGCCACTGCGAGTGTTATTTTGGTTTTTCAAATCGGTCAACCGCGTATTTGGATGTCGATGAGCCGCGATGGATTGTTGCCTAAAAAATTCTCGGAATTACATCCGAAATTTAGAACACCTGGGTTCGCTACAATAATTGCTGGTTTGGTTGTAGCTATCCCTACCCTCTTTGTCGATGCCGATTTGATGACTGATTTAACGAGTATCGGCACTTTATTTGCTTTTGTTTTGGTGTGCGGCGGCGTTTTGGTGCTCAAACCTGTTGACAAAAGCAGCAAAAAATTTAATTTACCTTATTATAATGGTCGGTTTATAGTGCCTATTTTTTGGGCAATTTTTATGTATTTCGCGTATTTGTATGATGGCGGCTTTTCCAAAAACAAAGATTTCCTATTTTTAATTTTTGTCGCATTCTCTGCTGGTGTCACTTATTTTACTTTCATCAAAAATTGGTCGCTTATTCCTATTTTAGGCGCTTTGAGTTGTTCATATCTTATGATAGAAATTCCAACCCAATCGTGGTTTGTTTTCTTTGGTTGGATGAGCTTTGGCTTGACAATTTATTTTTTTTATAGTCGATCACACAGTAAATTAAAAATGGAAAATTAGAGTCGTGAAGTGATGCTTGTAGGCTAAAATTAAAAATGGAAATGAGATATACATAGGCAACACTTAGTCTGGGTGGCTCGGCAAGCCCATCAAAATATGTTAAAAGAGAAACAAGTTTATTAAATAATTTTATGATTTCTTCGTTATGAGCAAACAAACCTATTTGCGATGACGGATAAACCAAAGTTTAAAATACTCTGTATTGATGGCGGAGGAATTAGAGGCATTTTGCCTTGCATTATTCTCCAAGAAATTGAACGCCGAATGAATAAACCCATTTCATCACTCTTCGATTTAATTGCAGGGACATCTACAGGCGGAATTATCGCTTTGGGATTAACAGTTCCAAACCCAGATAACACACCAAAATTCTCACCAACACAATTGCAAGAATTATATTCAAAAACTGGGAAATTGATTTTTAAAAAGAAATTTTTTAATATTTTCACTCAGTTTTTTTCGCCTAAATATGCGCCTGATAATTTAGAAATGTTGTTAAAACAGTATTTAGGAGATGCCAAATTAAACGATGCATTGACAAATGTTTTAGTACCCGCATTAGATACCATTAGCAATAAACCTTTTTATTTTTTAACACGTTTGGCTAAAGATACAACGCGCCACCCTTCTGAAAATTTTTTAATGCGCGATATTGCGCGCGCTACTTCTGCTGGACCAACCTTTTTTCCAGCCAAAGATTTGGATTGGAGAGATAAAACTTTAAGTCTTGTTGATGGTGGAACTTTTGCCAATAATCCATCAACGCTCGCCTTCACTGAAGGCATTGAATTAGTTGAAAGTACTGAGTTGTCAAAAGTGAGTAAATCACCTACAAACAGAGTGGTTGATCCAGTAGTTATTCCTGATGCGGATGCCAAACCTTTTTTTTTACTTTCTCTCGGAACGGGTTTATCGGAAGATCCTATTTCTTTATCCGATGCGCAAAGATTTGGTTCATTGAATTGGATTATACGAGGTAAAATAATTAATTTAGTAATGCACGGCACATCAGAGGGTACGCACTATGAAATGCAATATATTTTACCCGATTATCCCGATGGAACAAAGCGATACGTTCGAATAAATCCTACTCTTTGGAAAAATCACGGTTTCAACGACGATGCCACGGATGATAATATTAATAAACTGATTGATTTAGGCAATCAAACATTAATGGATAATGTTGCTTTGATTGATCAAATCTGTGAAAGTCTGCGAGAATAAGTGATAATTATCACTTATTAATTATCACTTATTCCTTCTTTTTGATAACTCACAGATTCATCGTGTATCGCAATGAATATTTGTTTGAGAAATTGCGCATTCAGATTTAATTCCTTTGCTTTTTCAATTCTTGAACTAAGCACTTCTTGCCATCTATCTTTTTGAAAAATAGGTACATTGTTCTTTCTTTTGAATTGTATTATTTAATCTACTCAGGACATTCTTCGACTTAATAATTGAGTAATTTTTGAATCAAGGTTATCAATTTCTAAGCGCACATACTCTTTATTGGTTGTACGTTGCTTTGCCATAGTTAACTGTGAGTTGTTAAAGATTTTTAGATGGTATGGTATAAGCCATAAACCCGGTAATTAATAATGGTATTGAAAAAAGACTGAAAAGAGTAGAAATATGTAATCCCGCATCCGATAAAACACCGAAGACCGTTGGACCTAAAACAGCGCCAAAACGACCGATACCCATTGCGAAACCAACGCCTGTTGTTCTAATTTCTGTCGGGTAAACGCGAGCAAGAATGGGATACATGCCATTAAACCCACCTTGAACGAACATTCCTATGAGCAAAATGAAAATAAATATGAGTGCCGTTGTAAGATGAACGTTGCCATAAATGAGCATTACAACAAAGGCACTGAGCATAAAAGAGAAAACAGTTTTCTTTAAACCCAATTTAGCAGCTATTGCACCCATAGAAACTGTTCCGATGGCAGCACCAATATTTAAAGCTATGCCAACATACGTTGCCATTTCGAAGGGCAAACCTGCATCTTTAGCAATGTTTGGCACCCAACTCATTAAAGTATATAAAGTCAAAAAGCCAAAAAAAATGCCTATCCATACTTTAATTGTCGATATTTTAAATTCAGTTTCAAATAAAGCGAAAACGGAAGGGTTCGCCTCAGCAATAAGTTTTTCAGGCATTTCGTTGATGGTTTCAAATCCTAATTTCGGTAGCAAGCTATTCATTTTAGAGAGCGCATTAACAGGTTGTTTTTTGATTAAAAAGTCAATTGAATCTTTGACGTAAATGATAACTAACAATAGCATCAATAAAGAAACACAACCAGCAAATAAAAATGCAAATCGCCAACCAAATTGCGGAATTGCCCAAGCACAAAAAAAGCCAGTGAAAATGGCGCCAAAGGGCCAACCCGCTTGCACAAATCCGACGTTAAAATCTTTGAATTTATTATTTGAAAATTCAGAAGCAGTAGCTGCGAGTGTCGGTAAAATACCACCAATACCCATGCCTGTGATTAAACGAAAGCATAATAGTTGCGTGTAATTTTTACATATAAAAACCAAAAGCATCCCCAAAGTAATAAGTGATAATGACAGAATGAAAATTTTCTGCCGACCTATTTTATCTGCTAAGGGCGCAATAATAAAGCAGCCCAATGCCATTCCAGCTAATCCCGTGCTGAAAACATAACCCATTTCTGCTTTAGAAAGTGTCCATTCTTTAATAATATCGGCACTTGAAAATGAAACAATGAGCACATCTATGCCATCATTCATATTTAGAATGAAGCAGATGGCTACGATTATAATCTGATAAACACTCATTGAATTACTATCAATAAGACTTTTGTATTTGTTTTGAATAGTTGAATATGTCATTTTTAAGTTATTAATCAAAGTTCAGACTTCAACTAACAACTAAACGGTTATTACAATCTTACTATCTTTTCCTTCAGAAGCAATTTCTAATGCCAATTGAATATCTTTCAGATCCATATAGCGCGAAATTACAAAACCTGGATTAATTACTTTTGAGGCAATGAGTTGAATAACGCGTTGAAAATCGAAAGGATGGTCGTATATCATGGATGGAATGATAGAAATCCCTTCGCGGGCAATTTTAAATGGGCGAAAAGTCGCTAAATTTCCTGAAAGACCCACCAAAACAATTTCTGAACCACGCGGTGCAGCGGCAGCAGCCAATGATGCAGTGTGATGACTTCCTGCACATTCAAAAATGGCAACAACATTTTGCTCTATCCATAATTTTGCCAATGCATCTTCTCTCAATTCTTGGGTTTCGCCTTGAACATTTGAATTAATGGCACCAATAGATACTGCCATATTCATTTTGTCGGCATCGAGTTCTAAAACCAAGACTTTATAACCCAATTTTAAAGCAACATGTGTGAGCAATAAACCAATAGCACCCAAACCAAAAACAGCAATAGTATCGCCTGGTTTTGCTTTCGATGCAAATAAAGCGTGATATCCCACGGCTGTGGGTTCAATGGTTACGGCGTCTAAATCGGAAATATTCTCGGGAATATGCCAACAAAAAGCTTCAGGTAAAACAATGTATTCTGAAAAACAACCAACTTCATTAACGCCGACAATTCTTTTATTAATACAAATATTTCCACGACCACTCATGCAATACTGGCAATTTTTGCACGGTATATTTGGTTCAATCACTACGCGCTCACCCAATTTTCTGCCTTTTACATTGTTGCCAATTTTATCGATAACACCAATACCCTCGTGACCAATAATATCAGGTTTTGCCAATAAACGGTGACCCTGAAACAAATGCACATCGGAGCCGCAAACACCAATCATTTGCAATTTTATACGCACTTCCCCATCTTTCGGTTCAGGAATATTTGTCTTTTTTACTTCTAAATGTTTTGGTGATTCTAAAAAAGCGCCGAGCATAAATTTTAATTTTTTAAATGAGTTTACTATTTCAAATTCAAAGTTGAAAATTTGAATTCCAAAAGTAGTGTAATTGGTTCGAAAGAACCGAAAGATTAATTAAAAATACTTAAAAAAATGGCTGTAGCATCTTCAATCATAAATTAATTTAAAATACAAGAAGTGCTAAAAACTAATATTGAAAGTTAAAAAAATTAGGCAAATAAATTTTTATTCTTTAAAAAAGAACCTCAACTAACCTTATTATTATTTCTTTTTAAAAAAACTTAAAAAAACTATTGCAAATATTAAAAATTACCCTATAATTGCATAACGTAATGAGTATAATTCAAATTTTAATTTTGAAATTAACTTTTGAAGGCTTATTTACTTTTGGTATTAGACTTAACAGTCGGGTGATTTCTTGTAGGAGCGAAGAACACAAATTCTTTCGCTCTTTTTTTTAATTTTCAGGAATAATAATAGTTACATCGGCATAATTTTCTATTTTTGCATTCCGTAACAGGTTCGCCCAAAATTCCGAGCCATTTATAAAAAATTAATTATGGCTAAGTATATTTTCGTTACGGGTGGTGTAACATCTTCTCTTGGTAAAGGCATCATTGCTGCAAGTCTTGCAAAACTTTTGCAAGCGCGCGGTTTTTCGGTCACTATCCAGAAGTTTGACCCTTATATAAATATTGATCCCGGCACATTGAATCCTTATGAACACGGCGAATGTTATGTCACGAACGATGGTGCTGAAACGGATTTAGACTTGGGGCATTACGAGCGCTTTCTGAACGCACCTACCTCGCAAGCTAATAATGTAACTACGGGTAGAATTTATCAAACGGTGATTCAGGAAGAGCGTGCAGGAAAATTTTTAGGCAAAACGGTACAAGTTGTGCCACACATAACCGATGAAATAAAACGCCGCATTCAATTACTTGGGCATACTGGCAAATACGATATAATAATTACTGAATTTGGTGGAACTGTTGGCGATATTGAATCGCTCCCTTATTTGGAAGCTTTGCGCCAAATGCGCTGGGAACATGGAAACGAAAATTGCATCGTTATCCATTTAACTTTGATTCCTTTTTTAAATGCTGCCAAAGAATTAAAAACTAAACCTACGCAGCATTCGGTTCGTGAATTACTCACTACAGGTATTCAAGCCGATATATTGGTTTGCAGAACAGAGCATCCCATCTCGATGGATATAAGGCGCAAATTAGCCGTTTTTTGCAACGTAGAGGTGGCATCAGTTATTGAAGCTATGGATGCATCTACTATATACGATGTGCCCCAGCTCATGCTTAAAGAGAAGTTGGACACTGTCGTAATCTCTAAATTAAAAATGCGCGATCGACGCGAACCTAATTTAACTAAATGGAATGATTTTATCTTCAGGCTGAAAAACCCCGTTAAGAAAATAAAAGTTGCATTGGTAGGTAAATACAACGAATTACCCGACGCTTACAAATCAATTTACGAATCTTTTCTTCATGCGGGTGCCGAAAACGAGTGTAAAGTAAAAGTTGTTCCTATTAAATCGGAACACATTGAAGATTATGATGGCACAATGCTTGAATTTTTTAAAGGTTACGATGGCATTTTAGTAGCACCTGGTTTCGGAGAGCGCGGTATAAAAGGTAAAATAAAAGCCATTCAATTTGCGCGCGAAAATAATGTGCCTTTTTTTGGAATTTGCTTGGGTATGCAATGCGCTGTTGTTGAATTTGCACAAAATGTTTTGAATCTCAAAAATGCTGCTTCAACTGAAGTTGACCCAAACACAGAATACCCGGTTATTGATTTAATGCCTGAACAGAAAAAGGTAGTTGAAAAAGGTGGTACAATGCGTCTCGGAGCCTACGCTTGCGAACTCAAAAAGAAATCGAAAGCGTATGAAGCCTATAAAACTGTAAAAATTAACGAGCGTCATCGGCACCGGTGGGAATTTAACAATGCCTATTTAAAACAGTTTGAGAGCGCTGGAATGATTTTTTCGGGAACAAATCCGGAGACAAATTTAATTGAAATTATTGAGTTGCCCGAATTACGCTGGTTTGTAGGCGTTCAATTTCACCCCGAATTAAAAAGTACACCTGAAAACCCGCATCCACTTTTTGTTCAGTTTGTTAAAGCTTGTTTACATACTGGCAGAGAAATTACCAAAAAAAATGCTGAAAACGTTGTTCAACAAAAGGTTGAGATAAATTAATTCAAGAAGTTACACTATATTTGGAGCATTAAATCATTTTAGCAACAATTTATGAAACAATTTTTCTGTATTCTTTTTTCATTGTCATTTTGTAGTCAACTTTTTGCTCAAAATTGCGCTAATGCTTATTTTTATTCAGCAGCAGGTATAAAATCGGAGTTAAGCATTTACAACGATAAAGACAAACTCACTTCAATTAACCAACAAGAAATAAAATCTATTACAAATACTTCTACTGGTTTTGAAGCTATTATTAATTCATCAACGCGAAACGATAAGGGCAAGGTAACGACTGAAAATATTCAAACGAAAATTATTTGCGATAATGGCGTCATTAAAATGGATTTACAATCCATGTTCATTAATGGGGAGCAACTTAAAAGTTTTAAAGACATGAATGTGACTGTTGAAGGCGATGGATTGACAATTCCTTCCGATATGAAAACAGGCTCTAAACTCGATGATGCTCAGACATCAATTAAATTTGCTATGGGCCCGTTAACGCTCATGACAATGTCCTTCGAAATAACGAACCGCGAAGTGGTTGGTCAAGAAAAAGTTACAACTACCGCTGGTGATTTTGATTGCATAAAAATGAATTACGACCTTAAAATGAAAGTTATGGGCAGGAAAAATTATAAAGTAACACAATGGTTTTCAAAAGGAGTTGGACTTGTAAAATCCGTTAGTGCTAATGAAAAAGGTGAAATACAAAACAGGATGGAGCTAACTTCTTTAAAAAAAGGGTAAAATATTCTGGAATAAGTTTTAAGGAATAAGGAATAAGTATTAAATTTACTCCGAATCATTTAAACACATTTTCTAACACTTTAATTTTAAGTCAATGGCAACTTTAGACGGGAACTACATAGATCCAACAAACGTATCTGCACGACAAACTGGGGTTCGTTGGGGTCTTATTTTAGGATTAGTGAGTGCGTCGCTCAGTTTTCTGATGTATTTCACAGGATTAACTGACTTTACTTCAAATTCATGGCTCACTTTTTTTGTTTCAATTATCCCTATTGTTTTATGTATTTATTATGCACAAGTTCAACATCGCGATAATGAACTTGGAGGGTACATGACTTTAGGTCGCGCGGTAACGGTAGCACTTTGGGTGGGACTAATCGCAGGGTTGATAGGCGTAGTATTCAGTTTTTTTCTTTTTAACTTTATCATGAAAGATTTTGGCGAAACTATTATGACTAAAGCTGTTGAAAATGCAGAAGCTAAAGGTCAAGATCCAGATCAAGTACGCAAGGGAATGGAAATGATGAAATGGATGTTTAATCCAGCAGTCATGAGTCTTTTTGCGCTCCTCGGAAACCTCTTTTATGCCACCATCTGCGGATTGCTTATCGGTTTAGTTACAAAGAGAGAATCGGCTAAGCCGTATTAATTCAAAAATTTAAAGAGAAGACTTGACATTGCAACATATTTACCTTAAAACGAGTAAATATGTTGCAATTATCGAAAATTTAAGACATGACCGATTCAGAATTCGAATACGATATTTCAGTTGTTATCCCCCTTTTAAACGAAGAAGAATCACTTCCTGAATTAGCTGCTTGGATTGACAGAGTGATGATTGCACATAAATTTAAGTATCAAATAGTCTTTGTCGATGATGGTAGCAAAGATACATCGTGGCAGGTTATTCAAAAACTCGCTAAAGAAAACCCTTCCATAAATGCCATTAAGTTCAGACGCAATTATGGCAAATCTGCAGCATTAAATACGGCATTTCAAGTTGTAACAGGCGAAGTGGTGATTACAATGGATGCCGATTTACAAGACTCACCCGATGAGATTCCTGATTTATACAAACTCATTGTAAAAGACAATTACGATCTCATTTCAGGTTGGAAAGAAAAACGATACGACCCGCTCAGTAAAACTATTCCAACAAAAGTTTTCAATTGGGCAACGCGCAAACTCAGTGGCATTGAACTTAACGATTTTAATTGTGGTTTAAAAGCTTACAAGAACGCAGTAGTTAAAAGCATTGAAGTATATGGTGAGATGCACCGTTATATACCCGTTTTGGCGAAATGGTCGGGCTTTACGCGCATTGGCGAGAAAGTAGTTCAACATCAGGCACGCAAATATGGCGTATCTAAATTTGGTTGGGAGCGTTTTATCAATGGTTTTTTAGATCTACTCTCCATAACATTTGTAGGAAAATTTGGTAGAAGACCCATGCACTTTTTTGGCACTTTTGGTCTGCTCATCAGCGTAATTGGTTTTTTCTCTGCAGCGTATGTCGGTTTCACAAAATTGTATCGTTTGGCGAATGGTATGGAAACAGTTTTGGTTACTAAAATGCCTTCGTTTTATATCGCTTTAACGATGATGATTATGGGTACAATTTTATTTGTTACGGGCTTTTTAGCAGAAATGATTGCACGCAATGCGCCCAATAGAAACCAATATGTCATTGAAAAAACAATTGGTTCTTTTAACGATTAGTTTTACTTTTGTACCAACAATATTCAACCGTAATCGAGAAAATGCCAATTATAGAATCTACATATAAACCGAATTGGTTTTACAAAAACACACATATCAATACTGTTTTAGGAAGTATTGGACGGAAAGCACCAGTACTTAATTTTATGCGCGAACGAATAGAAACTCCTGATGGAGATTTTATTGACGTTGATTGGGTGAAAAATAGCTTTGAGCCATTAGCTTTGAGAAATGAGCCTTCACATTTTAAAAGTAAACTGAAAGTCGAAAGTTCAAAGCTATTAATTGCCGTCTCTGGCTTAGAAGGTAATTCTCGTAAAACTTATATGCGTGGTATAATGTCTATTTTTTCCAAAAATGGATACGATTGCGTTAGTTTACACCACAGAAGTTGTAGCGAAGAAGATAACAGACTACTGAACACTTATCATTCTGGTTTTACAGACGATTTGCGTTATTTTATGGAGCGTTTAGAAAAAGAAAATTATTATCAAGAAATAATTATAGTTGGATATAGTTTGGGCGGCAATATAGTAATGAAATTTTGTGGTGAAGAAGGCGATAAAATTAACCCTAAAATAAAAAAAGTAATAGCTATTTCTGTACCTGCTGACTTGGGCAGTTCAGCAAAGTATTTTGAGCGCTCCGATAATTTCGCTTATATGCAGAAGTTTTTTTGGACGCTCAAAAAGAAAGCTAAAATTAAAGCCCAAAAGTTTCCAGGTACTTTCGATCTCAAAAATGTTTTAGCAGCTAAAACATTTAATGATTTTGATGAGAATTTTACAGCGCCAACATTTGGTTTTAAAAGTGCAGAAGATTATTACACCCAAGCCTCATGTAAAACCTATTTCGAAAAAATAAAAATTCCTGCACTATTAATTATTGCCAAGGATGATACTTTTGTTTCGCCCGAAAGTTATCCTTTTCAATTTGCTGAACAAAGTAAAACATTTCATTTCATAGCGCCAGATTATGGCGGACATTGTGGTTTCATGCCTACTGATAGTAATCAAACAGTCTGGGTTGAACGAGAAGCCTTGAAATTTGCAGAAATGAAATTTTATTAAAGCGACAAATTTCAGCTTTAGCTGAATAATTTCCAGAAATGCAAAATTAAATAAATGGGAATGTATATAAAAAATAGTCAAAAAATCTGTTTGAATCAATAAATTCAATATATTCAACTACTAACTTAGAATTTATCAAATTAAATATTTATTAATTTTTTTATTTTATCTGGATTTATTTTGTTTATAAGATGTTAATAATTATGTTTGCATCCATTAAACACGCACTATGAAGGGTATTTTACCAGTTCTTATTACCGCTCTATTTTTTTGGATTTTAGGTGGGCAATGGCTCATTCACAAAAACTGTCCTTGTGGCACGGTTTCTTCTAAACTTAATCCATTAAGCATTTCAGATGGCTCTGCTTTTTCAACATCTGCAACAACTAACCTGCTTTTCGAAAAGTCGGGTTACGAGGCTATCAAACCCATTG
>JAYWBA010000303.1:0-21667 GCA_043781915.1 Saprospiraceae bacterium | reverse complement strand
TTTGAGGGCTAAATGCCCGAAAAATTTGAATGAACTACGATTTTTTAATGATATGTATATCAGGTAGGACTCAAAGGCCTACGAGGTTTGAATTCTGCACTACTAATTCTTTAAGTGATTCAGAATTACATTGCAAATATCAAACAGAAAAAAAGCACGCACAGCAACTTTTGTTACACAAGCGAAATTTTATTTCTGCCCAATTTCACCAAGCCTTGATCTTCCATGTGTTTTAGTAAGCGCGAAACAACTACTCGGGCAGTACCTAATTCGTTGGCTAATTTTTCGTGGGTAATAATGAGTGTTTTACTTTTGGTGAGTTCGCTTTTCTTTTTTATGAAATCGAGAAGGCGTTCATCTACTTTTTTGAATGCGATAGCATTTACCACTTCCAATAATTCTTCAAAGCGTTTATGATATAATCTGAAAATATAATCGAGCCATTCGGGTGATTCCTTAATGAGTAAACTGACTTTATCAATTGGCAATAAAATAATCTCAGTTTCTTCCTCAGCAATGGCAGTTACTTTGCTGGTATCGTGGTGCAAACCGCCCAAAAATGACATAATGCAACTCTCGCCAGCGTTGATGTAGTAAAGTAAAATTTCTCGACCATCATCTTCAGTACGCATAACGCGTAAACTTCCCGAACTTACGATAGGAATAGCTTTGATGTAAGCATCTTCGCGGAGTATGACATCACCTTCAATAAACTTTTTAGTAATACCATAAGCCAAAAGTTGTTCCATTACTTTAGGTGAGGACTTAAACACTACTAAAGGTATATCCATTTTATAATGCGTTCTTAGCCAGCAAATAATTTAATTTGTGTCATTGTTTATAGCTTAGTACGCTCTCACATTTATATTCTGCATATAATTTGTGAACGCTTTACTCGCCACACCATTTCCACCCGGCGTTGGATAATTGCCACTGAAATACCAATCTCCTGTATGATTTGGACATGCGATATGCAGGTTTTCAATGGTTTGGTAAATAATAGTTACTTCGGCATTGATTTCAGGAGGCGTAACAATATCGCCAATTTTAGTAGAAATATCGTCGTAGCTGATTAAGTCGTACAGTTCTTTGACGTAATTCACTTTTTTCTCTTTTGGCAAATTAACTTGGGCTAAACATTTATCGAAAACTTCTTCGAGTTTATGATTTAATCCACGCTCTTGAAGCAAACGCACAAGTGCTTGGAACGCCACAAATTCTCCCATTTTCGACATATCAATGCCGTAACAATCGGGAAAACGAATTTGCGGTGCGCTCGAAACAATAATAATCCGTTTCGGATTTAAACGAGCCATAATTTTTATGAGCGAATTGCGCAGGGTGTTGCCGCGCACAATCGAATCGTCGAGCAAAACCAAAGTGTCTATATTGTTTCTGACTATGCCATACGTTACATCGTAAATATGGCTCATCATTTCCTCGCGGCTGTTATCGGCACTAATAAATGTGCGCGCTTTATCGTCTTTAACGGCTAATTTTTCTACTCGCGCATTGAAATTCAGAATGTTTTCAATCTCGTTTTGAGTTGGCACACCATTTTTTGAAAGTTCAGCAATTTTACTCGCTTTTTGCTTATTTAAAATAGCGTTTATACCTTCCATGAAACCAAAAAATGCTGTTTCAGCAGTGTTCGGAATAAAAGAAAAAACTGTATTTTCAAAATCGTAATCAACAGACTTCATCACAGGCTCGGCTAAAAGCTCGCCGAGTTTTTTGCGCTCTTTGTAAATGTCCCTATCGTTTCCGCGCGAAAAATAAATGCGCTCAAACGAGCACGATTTCTTTTCTTTCACAGGCGTAAATTGCTCTTCTGTTACTTTACCGTCTTTACGTATAATTAAAGCATGTCCCGGTTTTACTTCTTGTATCGCATCCAATTTGGCATTGAAAACCGTCATAATAGCAGGGCGTTCACTCGCAGCAACAACAACTTCATCTGTTTGATAATAAAACGCAGGTCGAATACCGTTCGGGTCGCGCATTACAAAAGCATCGCCATGACCCAACATTCCGACCAAAGCATAACCACCGTCAAAATCGCGTGCTGCGCGTTTAATTATTCTTTTTACATCCATGTGCGTGCCAATCATGTTGGTCAGCTCTTTATTGTTGTAACCGTCGCGCTTAAAATAATCGAACCAATGTTGAACTTCATCGTCAAGGAAATGACCAAATTTTTCGAGGATAGTAACTGTATCAGATTTTTCTTTGGGATGTTGACCGAGTTCGTTGGTTAAAAAACTAAATAATTCATCTACGTTCGTCATGTTAAAATTTCCAGCGAGTAACAAATTTCGACTCATCCAGTTATTTGGTCGTAAAAACGGATGCACTTGCTCAATAGAATTTTTTCCGTGCGTACCGTATCGCAAATGCCCCATTAAAACTTCTCCCATGTAAGGGAAATTAGCGCGCAAATAAGCGGTATCATTGACTTGTTCGGGCGTTAAATCTTTAAAATGCCATAGCACTTGTTCGAATAAATCGCGAATAGATTGCGGATCGTTGCTGCGTTTGAGCGAAATATACCGATTGCCAGGTTCGGGATTGAGTTTTATAGTCGCAATGCCAGCACCGTCTTGTCCGCGGTTGCGCTGCTTTTGCATGAGGAGGTGCATCTTGTTGATGCCATAAAATGCAGTGCCGTATTTGTCGTGATAGAAATCGAGCGGTTTTAAAAGTCGAATGAAGGCTATTCCACATTCGTGTTTAATTGAATCGCTCATAGATTTCTATTTTTAAAAGAAGATGAATGATAGTATAATTGATTTTTTATAAAAAAGTTCAGTAGTGTTAACTGAAAATTAATTATATTGCAAAATTAAGATTTTTTGGTCTTTCAGCCGATTTTTTTTTGCACATTAAGTTATTAATTTTTTGCCAAACCTCGTAGGTTTTAAAAACCTACGAGGTTTAGAAGTTATCATTGTGTGTAGTAGGACAAATCGTATTGATCCAAAATATTATCGAGCAGTGGGTCGTTGCCACGTATATAACCTTCTTTCAAATTATAGCCGTAAATTTTTCCAAATTCATTCCAATAAAAAGCTTGAAAACCACCGCGAATATCTTTAACTAGATCGAAGAAGGGCATGTGTAGCTCGCGTTCAATCATTTTGGTGAGTAATAGACCTTGCGTGCGAGTGAGACTTTTCATTTGAATGCGCATTTTCGATTCTAATCTATCTTCCAACATTTTTATATACGCTTTGCGCTCTTTGGAGCTTTTGTCGCGCGTGGCAGCTTCGAGTTCTCTAAACGTTTTTACGGCTTCTGCGGCATAACCCACAACAGTTGGCGCATAATATTTATAACGTTCCCATTTTTTATAGGCATTAGCATCGGCAAATTGGCGAGGAGCAGTGATGAGAACTTCGCGGAGTGGTACGTCGATAACGGTATCGCCGTTTGCTTCAATATGTGCAGTTAACATGTAACTACCATCTGTTCGTTTAATAATGTAACCGACTTGTTCTTGTGCGGTTACATTATTAAATGACAATAAAGCAATAAATGTGATCAGGTTTAGCATTCTTTTCGATGCCAAAATAACTTTCACCATTTCGACGAAACAATTTTAAAAAGTAACATTCTTAGAACGAAAAAAAGGAGGAAGATATTAGTGGTGAGTGGTGGATAGTTCTAAAAAATTAAGGTAAAAAAGAAAATGTGTATCTGAAAATCTATACAAATTCTCGACACCAATTGATCAATTTGTTTTTGCCTTCATATAATATTATTCATGTCTTATTCCGCTTTAGCTATGCAAAGGGACATAGATTAAGCGGAATAGTGAGCTTTATTCCGCTTAATCTCTACTGATTTGATTAGATAGAATAAGGATTAAGTTTATGAATCCAAGATTTTTACTATTTCCAAAAAGTGTAAAAGAATATTCAAATTCTATAAGTGAAGATGATATTTTTTTTAGTTACTTTGTGTCTGGTAAATCAGGAAATACACTTAATTCTAAATTTGCTATTCTAAACACTAATTATCATGATGAATAAGCCATTATTTTCATTTTTATTTACGCTCTTTGTTGGCGTTAGTATTGCTCAAAACTCATTATTACAAAATTTTAAAACACCCCCTAATGCAGCTAAACCGCGTGTTTGGTGGCATTGGATGAATGGCAACATCACAAAAGACGGTATTCAAAAAGATTTGGAATGGATGAATCGCGTTGGTATTGGTGGTTTCCAAAACTTTGATGCGAGTCTTGGTACGCCACAAATTGTAAAAGATAGACTCATTTACATGACACCCGCATGGAAAGACGCGTTTAAATTCACAACCGAATTGGCTGATAAATTGGGCTTGGAGATGGCAATTGCTGGTTCACCAGGTTGGAGCGAGAGCGGCGGACCTTGGGTGCCGGCACAAAACGGAATGAAAAAATATGTTTGGTCGGAAATAATCGTAAAAGGCGGTGCAATTTTTAACGGCGTTTTACCGCATCCGCCGAGTAATTCGGGTGCAATTCAAAACGTAAAATTAGCAGAAAATGCAGCCGTTTCTAAAGCAGAGACGCAACCGAAAGTTTTTTATGCTGATGCTGCTGTTGTAGCTTATAAAATTCCGGATACAGATGTTCCATTATCGGCATTAAATCCAAAAATTACATCGAGTGGTGGGGCTTTCGATCTAAAAACTTTAACTGATGGCGACCTCCAACAATCTATTTATTTGCCACCAACGGCGATTGGTGATTACGCTTGGATTCAATTTGAATTTGATAAACCACAAACTTTTAAGGCACTTACTATTATGGGTGGCGGTGGCGGACCTAATTTTGGATTTTTTGGCGGGGGCGGCGACAGAACGTTAGTTGCGAGCGATGATGGCATAAATTTTAAAGACGTGATTAAAATACCAGTGAGTGGTATTCCGCAAAATACGGTGACATTCGCACCAACCACTGCTAAGTATTTCAGAGTGAATTATAAAACTTTGCCACCTCAACCGAATCGAATTTCTGCGATGTTGGGTTTACCGCCTGGCAAATTAGAGCCAAAAGGAACGGACGTAGCCGAAATTGTTTTGCATACGAGTTACAGGATTAATCGTTTGGAAGAAAAAGCGGGATTTACGACCTTAATTGGTATGTCAGCTATAAAAACACCCGAAACGACGGATGCAATTGCAGAGAGTAATGTGGTTGATTTAACATCAAAAATGAATGCTGATGGCACATTAAATTGGAATGCACCTGCTGGCAATTGGAATATTATACGCTTAGGTTATTCACTCACTGGCATACAAAACCATCCTGCTTCACCCGAAGCGACGGGTTTGGAAGTGGATAAATTAGATGCTGAAGCAGTAACCGATTATCTTGAAAATTATTTAGATCAATACAAAGATGCTTCAGGCGGCTTGATGGGGAAAAAAGGTTTGCAATATATTATTACTGATAGCTATGAAGCTGGCTCAGCCAACTGGACAAAAAATATAATGCCCGAATTTGCTAAACGGCGTGGATATTCCATGATTTCTTGGCTGCCTGTTTTAACGGGTCATATTATTGGCAGCACGGAAGCGAGTGAAAAATTCTTATGGGATTTCAGAACAACACTGGGTGAATTAATTGTCGAAAACCATTACGACCTCATTGGCGATTTGCTGCATAAACGCGGTATGGGACGTTACACAGAATCGCACGAAGATAAACGCGTATTTGTTGGCGACGGTATGGCTGTAAAACGCAAAGCCGACGTTCCGATGGCTGCTATGTGGACTCCAGGCAGTTTGGGTGGTGCTCTTAACAAAGAAAACGTTCGGCACTCAGCTGATATTCGCGAATCAGCATCTGTTTCGCATTTGTACGGTCAAAATTTGGTGGCTGCTGAATCAATGACCGCCATCGGTAATACTTGGGCTTATTCGCCCGAACGACTAAAACGCACAGCCGATGCAGAAATGGCAGCGGGTTTGAACCGCTTTGTAATTCATACATCCGTGCATCAACCTGTTGATGATAAAATACCAGGTCTTGGTCTCGGACCATTTGGTCAGTGGTTTACGCGCCATGAAACATGGGCGGAATATGCCAAACCTTGGACAACGTATTTGGCGCGCAGTTGTAATATGCTCCAACAAGGTAAATATGTTGCAGATGTGCTGTATTATTACGGCGAAGACGATAATATCACGAGTTTATTCGGCACTAAATTGCCGAATGTTCCTAAGGGTTATGAATATGATTTCGTCAATTCCGATGCACTCCTTAATCTATTGAGCGTTAAAGATCATAATATTGTAACGCCTTCGGGCATGAGTTATAAAGTTTTAGTTTTGGATTCTAATGCTCGAAAAATGTCGCTGCCTGTTTTGAAAAAAATTGGCGAGCTTGTTAAAGCGGGTGCAACTATAACAGGTATCAAACCAGAAAGCTCACCGAGTTTAAGCGATGATAAAACCGCATTCCAAAATACGTTAAAAGGTGTTTACAGTATTTACAACGAGCGGGTTTTGGAAAATTCAGACATGAGCGTTGCCCTTTCGATGTTAAAGGTGCAACCAGATTTTTCATACCGTAAGGGCGTATTGAATACGCCCGCTCAAGAGAATCCAGAAATACTATATGTTCACCGCAAACTTGAAGACCAAGATATTTATTGGCTTGATAACCGCGGCGATAGTGTGGTTGATGTTGAAGGTAGTTTTAGAATTTCGGGTAAAATTCCTGAATTATGGAATCCGCAAACGGGTGAAACGCACATTGTTGATTATCAATTTAAAGATGGCAGAACCATAATACCTTTGCATTTTGAATCGTGGGATGCATATTTTATTGTTTTTAGAGAAAATGCAACACTCAATGCTTATACTAAATTAAAAACGGTTGAAACACCAGTTCTCACCATCGCAAATCCTTGGAAAGTTTCTTTTCAACCTAATCGCGGTGCACCTGTAGAGACTCAAAATTTTGCGTCTCTACAATCATTCACTGAAAATGGAGATGCAGGTATTAAATATTTTTCGGGCACTGCCAGCTATAAAACTACTTTCAACATGCCTAAACTAAAAATTGGCACTGTCGTAGAAATAGATTTGGGTAATGTTAAAAACATTGCGGAGGTATTTGTCAATGGCAAAAATTTGGGAGTAGCTTGGAAAAAACCTTTCAAATTAAATATAACGAGTGCGGTAAAAATAGGCGAAAATAGTTTGGAAGTAAAGGTCACCAACTTGTGGGTCAACCGTTTAATTGGTGATGTTCAACCAGACGTTAAAACTAAAATAACCTACACCACAATGCCGTTTTACAAAGCAGATTCACCGTTACTGCCTTCAGGTTTAATGGGACCTGTTGTGATATCGAAACATTGATTTCGAAAATATTGAATTAAGAATTAAAATTGTGGAATCAAGTAAATCCGTAAATCATTTAATCATGGTCAAGTTTCACCACGTCAGCTACCTCTGGGACGACAAAAAAGCAGCCGAACTCACTGGCGATGAAGTCGCGTTATTTATTTATCGCTCCAATTTATTGGGCGCCGATTTGCGCTTAACAAATTATGGAGGTGGCAATACATCCGTAAAAATTAAAGATAAAGACCCACTTACAGGTAATTTCACCGAAGTGATGTGGATTAAAGGTTCTGGTGGCGATATTGGTACGCTTAAAAAATCGGGTTGTGCGGCGCTGTATATGGAGCGGTTGCTTTCACTCGAAAAAGTCTATCGCGGATTGGAGCACGAAGACGAGATGGTGGAATTGTTCAATCATTGCATTTTCGATTTGGCTTCTAAAGTGCCTTCAATTGATACACCTCTCCACGGATTTTTGCCGTTCAAACACATCGATCATTTACATCCAGACGCAGCGATTGCCATTGCAGCGGCGAAAGATGGAAAGCAAATTACCGATAAAATTTTTAATGGCGAAGTGGGTTGGGTAGAATGGCAACGCCCAGGTTTTGATTTGGGTTTGAAATTGCGCGCTTGTTTGAACGACGCAGCAGCCAAAGGGAAAAAATTAAAAGGCATCATGCTCGGTTCGCATGGTTTATTTACTTGGGGAGATAATTCTTACGAATCTTATGTCAATACACTCGAAGTGGTTGAAGCTTGTGCTAATTATATTCAAGCACACGAAGGTAAAACGCGACCGGTTTTTGGTGGCGCAAAAAAAACGGTAGAGACGTTGCATGCAACGTCTCTACATAAAATTGCTGCACAGTTAGCGCCTGTTTTACGTGGTTATTGTTCATCTCAATATGCAGCAGCAGGTGAAACACGCGGTGCTATTGGTCATTTTTCGGATAGCGATGTGGTGTTGCAATTCATCAACTCTAGCGATTTAAGTAAACTTGCACCACTTGGCACAAGTTGCCCCGACCACTTTTTGCGCACTAAAATTGCGCCTTTGGTAATTGACCCAACTGAATACGAAAAGCACGGAAAAGCCTATTTGGATGCTATTTTTGAAACATATCGCTCAGATTACGCCAAATATTACAACGCGTGCAAACATCCGAACAGCCCTGCAATGCGCGATACGAATCCAGTTGTGATTCTGTATCCAGGCGTAGGTATGTTCACTTTTGCGAAAGATAAAACGATGGCGCGTTTGGCTTCTGAATATTATACCAACGCCATCAACGTTATGCGGGGTGCAGAAGCGGTGAGTGAATACGTATCTTTACCACGTCAAGAAGCATTCAATATTGAGTATTGGCTTTTAGAAGAAGCTAAATTGCAGCGGTTGCCAAAACCAAAACCTTTAACAGGTCGCGTAGCTTTGGTAACAGGTTCTGCGGGCGGTATCGGTAAAGCAATTGCGAAAAAATTTGCGAGTGAAGGAGCTTGCGTTATTTTGAATGATATTAATCCGGAAAGATTGGAAGAAGCGAAATCAGAATTTATTGCTACCTTTGGGCGCGATGCTGTTGCAACAACTTTACTCGATGTCACGCACGCGCATTCCGTGGCAGATGCACTCGATGCAACGTGTTTGGCTTTTGGCGGCGTTGATATTGTGGTTAATAATGCGGGTATTAGTCTTTCAAAAGGCATTGCCGACCATACGATTGCAGATTGGGACAAGGTTTATGATATTTTAGTAAAAGGACAGTTTTTAGTCAGTCAAGCAGCCGTAGAAGTAATGCGCAAACAAAATTTTGGAGGAGACATCGTGAATATTGTTTCAAAAAATGCGGTTGTTGCAGGTCCGAACAATGCAGCCTATGGTTCAGCGAAATCGGCGCAAGCACATTTAACGCGTTTATTAGCGAGTGAATTAGGTGGCGATAAAATCCGCGTGAACATGGTCAATCCCGATGCTGTGATTGCTGGCTCAAATATTTGGGCAGGTGGTTGGGCAGAAGGCAGAGCTAAAGCGTATGGTGTAACCGTTGAAGAATTGCCTGCGTATTATGCTAAGCGCACCCTTTTAAATCAAATTATTTTACCTGACGATATTGCCAACGCAGCATTTGCATTTGTGGGCGGTTTATTGAATAAATCGACTGGAAATGCACTGAACGTTGATGGCGGAGTAGCGATGGGATTTCTTAGATAATGGTTAATTTGATAATGGTTAATGGTTAATCTTTGTAACCATTTACCATTATTAACCAACCAACTTCTAAAAAAATATTAACTATTTAGCTAAAGCTAAATAGTTGCAAAAAATAAAAAATTATGCAAATAGAGAAACACCAATTAGAAGCGCACAACGAAGCGCACCTCGCGAAACACAAAAAACGTCTCAATTTCATCACATCTGAAATTGAGGGCGAGCTGTACAGACGTTGCATGCAACGTCTCTACGACTTTCAAATCGCGATTCCATCGTGGGCACTCGGAACAGGTGGTACGCGCTTTGGCAGGTTTTCGGGGGGTGGTGAGCCGCGACATCTCGAAGAAAAAATTGAAGACATTGGCTTGCTGCACGCTTTGAATAAATCGAGTGGCGCCATTTCATTGCATATTCCTTGGGATATTCCAGAAAATCCGCAGGCAATAAAAAATTTAGCTGCACAACATGGCATTGTGTTCGACGCCGTCAACTCAAATACTTTTCAGGATCAACCGAATCAGGAATTGAGTTATAAATTTGGCTCGTTGCAACACACCGATAAAAAAGTGCGCCAACAAGCCATAGATCATAACATTGAAGTCATTAGACACGGTGAAGCATTGGGGTCAAAATCTATTACTGTTTGGTTGAGTGATGGCTCGTGCTTTCCAGGGCAACTCAATTTCAGAAAAGCGTTTCAGAATACACTCGAAAGTTTGAAAGTTATTTATGCCGAATTGCCATCCGATTGGAAAATGTTTATTGAATACAAAGCGTTCGAGCCTAATTTTTACTCCATGACTGTTGGTGATTGGGGACAATCACTTTTGTATGCGAATAAACTGGGAGAAAAAGCATACACGCTTGTCGATTTAGGTCATCATTTGCCGAATGCTAATATTGAACAGATTGTCGCGCTGCTTTTAATGGAGGGCAAACTCGCAGGTTTTCATTTCAACGATTCAAAATATGGCGACGACGATTTAACCGTCGGTGCTATCAATCCGTATCAATTGTTTCTCATTTTTAATGAATTGATTGACGGAATGGATACGCGCGGCATGAATCACGCGACAGATTTGGGTTGGATGATTGACGCATCGCACAATGTTAAAGACCCGCTCGAAGATTTATTACAATCCGTTGAAGCCATAAAACAGGCGTATGCTAAATCGCTTTTGCTCGATAGAAAAGCACTGAACCATGCACAACAAGCCAATGATGTAGCCCTCTGTCAAGAAATTTTACAAGCCGCTTATTTAACGGATGTCCGCGCATTGGTTGCTGAAGCGCGTTTACAAGCGGGCGGTGTACTTGACCCAATTGGTTTTTATCGCAGCCACTCAGTGCGTGAACATTTAATAAAAGAACGCGGCGTAAAAACGGTTGCAACAGGTTTATAATTTCAATTACGAATTACGAATTACGGTTCGCTAATTTTGCCGTAATTCGTAATTCGTAATTCGTAATTGAATATGGTTTTAGTTTTCGACATTGGTAAAACAAACAAAAAAGCATTCGTATTCGATGCGGAGTATCGCATTGTTTATGAAAAAAGCACCGTTTTGCCTGAAACAAGAGACGAGGATGGTTTTCCGTGCGAGGATATAGACTTGCTCACGCATTGGTTTATTTCTGAATTTAATGTCGTCATCAAAAAGCCCGAATTCGATATTAAAGCCGTCAACTTCTCGGCCTATGGTGCCAGCTTTGTTCTAATTGGCGAAGATTGGTTTCCGATTGCACCGCTATACAACTATTTAAAGCCATTAGATGAAAAAATTCAAGCACAGTTTTATAAAAAATATGGTGGCGAAAAACAGTTAGCTCAGCTAACAGCATCGCCCGTTTTGGGTAATTTAAATTCTGGAATGCAGTTATATCGCCTAAAGAAAGAAAAAAGGCGATTGTTTAATAAAATTTTTTGCGCTTTACATCTCCCTCAATATTTCTATTTTTTATTGGTGCAAGAATTTTACAGCGATATAACCAGCATAGGTTGCCATACTAACTTGTGGGATTTTGAAAATAACGATTATCACGATTGGGTTTTAACAGAAGGTATTGATGAAATATTATCGCCTATTATAGGTTCGGATTTTACTAATGAAATAAATATTGGCAATAAAAGACTAAAAGTTGGCGTAGGTTTACACGATAGCTCGGCAGCATTGATACCATATTTAATTAAATTTAGTAACCAGCCATTTGTTTTAATCTCTACAGGTACTTGGTGTATTTCGCTCAATCCGTTTAATTCAAGTCCGCTAACTAAAGAAGAATTAGAACAAGATTGTTTGTGCTACATGAGTTACAAAGGTAAACCAGTTAAAGCAGCACGCTATTTCGGTGGAAACGAGCATGAGCTGCGAGTAAAAACATTGATAGAAAAGTATGGTGTCTCAATCGATGCTTATCAATTAATTAAATTTGATGTATCAATACTTGCAAAATTAAATTCTGGTAAATCGGAAGAAAATTTTAGTGAATCTTATCATGCTTTAATGCGCGATATTGTCAAAAAGCAAGTGGCATCAACGCAATTGGTTTTGAATAATAGCCCCGTCGAACAAATTTTTGTCGATGGTGGTTTCTCAAAAAATGATATTTATATGCGATTACTCGCTCAGTCATTTCCAAATATAAAAGTATTTAGAGCAGAAGTATCTGAAGCAACAGCTTTGGGTGCTGCGTTAGCGCTATCTGACCAAGATTTAACAGATTTAAAGATTCCCTTGATTGTGAATCGTGTAAATTCTTAAAACTTAGTTGCCTCACTGGGGTAGCGGCTTAATTCTTGGAAATCCTTTAATCATTTAATCTTGGTCAAAATTATGAAACTGACGTACAATCCAAATTATCCTTCTATTGACGATTTGCGCAATCGCGCCAAACAGCGCATACCGCGTTTTGCATTCGAATACCTTGACGGCGGTTGCAACGAAGATGTCAATTTAGCCAAAAATTCGGCTGAAATTAGGCAAGTTGAATTAAAGCCCAACTACTTAGGAAATTATTCAGAATCTAATTTTAAAAAAGAACTTTTCGGACATGTTTACGATGCGCCTTTTGGTGTGGCGCCTGTTGGTTTGCAAGGTTTAATTTGGCCCAACGCACCCGAAATTTTAGCGAGCGCTGCTGTTAAAAACAATATTCCATTTATTTTAAGCACCGTTTCGACGGCGAGTATTGAACGCATTGGAGAAATCACGGAAGGCAAATTTTGGTATCAACTCTATCATCCGCGCGACCCCGCATTGCGCGATGATATTTTAGACCGTGCAGAAGCTGCAGGTTGTAAAACACTCGTTGTTTTGTGCGATGTACCCACATTTGGCTGGCGTCCGCGCGATATTCGTAACGGACTCGCCATGCCGCCGAAAATGACGCTGCGCAACATTTTACAAATTATGGGTAAACCGAATTGGGCACTCAATACGCTCATTCACGGTCAGCCGAGTTTCAAAACCATGACAAAATATACGCCCAAAGGTCTCAGTATGAAACAATTGGGTTTGTATATGAATGATACTTTTTCTGGTCGCGTGAATGCGGAACGCGTTGCGCCCATTCGCGATAGGTGGAAAGGTAATTTGGTTTTGAAAGGCGTTGCCTCCGAACAAGATGCAGAAGCAGCGGTGAAGATGGGTTTTGATGGTATTATAGTTTCTAATCATGGTGGCAGACAGTTAGATTTGGGTCAATCGACGATAAAAGCACTCGCGCCTATTGCCAAAAACTACGGTAAAAAAATTAAAGTGATGATGGATAGCGGTATCCGAACAGGTCCAGATATTGCTTGTGCTTTAGCGAGTGGTGCAGAATTTGCTTTTCTTGGTCGCTCTTTTATGTATGGTGTTGGTGCTTTAGGCAATGAAGGCGGAGAGCACACGATTCAAATTTTGAAAATACAACTCAGACAAGTGATGGAACAAATTGCGTGTAAGAGTTTGGAGGAATTGCCGAATTATTTGGTGTAGATGGTAGTCACAAAAACACAAAAGAGTGAAAAAAAATTAATTCTTTCACTCCTTCATTCTTTCATTTTGGGTTCAAATATGAACCCATACATTTTATCTACGCGGACCACGATCATCTCTGCGATCATCGCGTCTATCGCCTCCGCGTCCTCTGTCATCTCTTCTATCTCCACCGCGACCACGATCTCCGCCGCCACCTGAGTGTTCGTTAACAGTAGCAACGTAAGGTCTTCCATCAGGAGAAGGAATAACGGCTTTGCGACTTAAACGCATTTTACCTGTTTTTTTGTCGATTTCAATAATCTTGAAATGGATTTCATCGCCTTCAGAAAATTCTGCTTCAACATCTTCAATGCGACTCCATGACATTTCTGACACATGCAGCAATCCACTTTGAGTGCCAAGGAAATCGACAAATACACCGTACGGCATCACCGAAGCGACTTTACCAACGTGCTCATCACCTGCTTTAGGCAAGTAAGTTATCTGGCTGATGCGCGCAACGGCTGCATCAATCGCAGTTTTATCGGGTGCATAAATACTAACGTATCCTTTGCCTTCTCTTTCTTCAATATTAATGGTTGCACCTGTTGTGCGCTGCATTTCTTGAATGATTTTACCACCGGGTCCGATGACGCCGCCAATGAAATCTTTGTCGATAATAATAACTTCAACACGTGGTGTGTGTGGTTTCAAATCGTCAGCAGATTGCGCAATGGCTTTATTCATTTCACCAATGATGTGTAAACGACCTACGCGCGCTTGGATGAGTGCTTTTTCAAGAAGTTCGTATGACAAACCATCGATTTTGATATCCATTTGGCAACCGCAAATACCATTTACAGTACCTGTTACTTTAAAATCCATATCACCGAGAGCGTCTTCGTCGCCGAGAATATCAGAAAGAATGGCTACGCGATTCGGATCAGTTACTTTTCCGCCGTCAGTAATCATACCCATCGCAATACCTGCAATGTGACCAGGAATTTTAATACCGCCATCCATCAATGCCAATGAACCTGCGCAAACTGTCGCCATAGAAGACGAACCATTTGATTCTAAAATATCAGAAACCAAACGCACAGTATAACCCGTTTCCGGCAAAATTTGACGGATTGAACGTCCTGCTAAATTCGCATGACCTACTTCGCGTCTGCCGGGAGCACGCATCGGTTTTACCTCACCGACTGAGTAACCCGGGAAATTATAGTGCAATAAGAAATTAGAGTTGTGTGGATCTAAAGCGGTATCAATTAACGCTGAATCGAGTTGTGTGCCGAGCGTTAATGATGTGAGCGATTGCGTTTCACCGCGATTAAAAATAGCAGAACCGTGTGCTGATGGCAAATAATCGACTTCGCACCAGATTGGGCGAATCTCGTTTGTTTTTCTACCGTCTAAACGCGTACCGTGATCGAGAACGACTTCGCGAATGGCTTTCTTTTTAGTTTTATCGAAATATTTACCGACAAATTTACCATTTGCTGTCATCCACTCTTCGCCGTGTGCTTCAAGCAGATGTGCTTTTAAATTGTCTCCAATTTCAGTAAACGCATTTTTACGTTCATATTTTGAACTCGCTGAAAGTGCGACTGCTTGTATCAGTGGTGTAGTGAAAGCAGCAACTGCTGCTTCAACTTCAGCATTTTCTTCAGCGACAGGAACAGCAATTTTATTCGGTTTACCGTGCAATGCTTTAAGTCGCTCTAAACACGCAATTTGTGTTTTGATGGCTGCATGACCTACTTTAATCGCTTCAACTAAATCGTGCTCTTGCACTTCTTTCATCTGTCCTTCAACCATTGTTACATCGTGCGCAGTGGCGCCAACAATAATATCTAAATCGGCTTCTTTTAATGCGGAAGTCAACGGATTGATGTGAAATTCGCCATTGATGCGTGCAACGCGCACTTCTGAAATGAGATGTTCTAATGGCACATCCGAAACTGCGAGCGCAGCAGCAGCAGCGAGAGCAGCAAAAGCATCGGGTTGTGTTTCTTTATCAGCCGAAATGAGGTTGATGATAATTTGCGTTTCATTCATATAACCCTCCGTAAATAACGGACGCAAAGCACGGTCGATGAGACGCGATACTAAAATTTCATAATCGTTAAGGCGTGTTTCGCGACGGAAAAAATTCCCGGGAACACGACCTACCGAAGCATATTTTTCTTGGTAATCAACCGATAGCGGAAAAAAGCTTTGATCGGGTTTTGGTTCAGGTGCTGCAGTAACGACTGCAAATAACATTGTTTTACCACATTTTACGACGACTGAGCCGTTAGCAAGGGTGGCTAATTTGCCAGTTTCAATACTGACTTCACGACCATCGGGTAAATGGAACGAAACGGAATGCGCAATTTGCTTTCCCATTAATTTTTTTGATTTAGAAGTTGCGTGACGCTTTTGCGCAACGAGTGTGAATAATTTTTAATTGTTCATTTAACGTACACAATACCAAAGAGGTGCATTGCACGCAAATTAAATCTGAAACGGATGTCAGAGATACATGAAAGGGAAAGATTTTGCCGTGCTTCACCAAAAATACGGGTTATTTTGGTAATGTAAACGCACTTTAAAACTGATTTGAAAATGTGCTAAAGAATAGGGATATACTTTAAACTCTGAGCATTTTCATTATTCCAATTTGCCGCTCCCGTTAATTAATTTCTTTTCTGGTGCAAATATAGTTTTTTAAATGTAATTCACCAAATACATCACATTTAAGAATGGGAATGATTTTTAATTTTAGATTTAATGTTACGCAGATACATACCCCAAATCAATTTTTTCAATGACGAAATTTACAATTGATTTGCTTAAACATAACTATAATTGTGCTGTTTTGGCTGCTCAATTGATTTACATAAACATAACTATTATTGTGCTGTTTATGAGATTTCGCGATTCCAAAAATTAAATCTGAATTTTTTTTTTGAAATAATTTCAAGAAAAAAAATCCGTTCGACTAACTTTTCAAGTGTTAGTTCGAACGGATTTCTATTTTTAAAAGAATGTGAAAGCAATAACTATATCACCTCAACTGTGAATTATATAAATACTTTGAGAAGTTATGTAACACTTCATGCGCTGTAGGTATCCAACTTTGCAGCAGTAATTCATCTTTAAAACAAATTTCTAATGAAATCTATAACAGATTTGAAATTTATTACAGTGATAATAATTTCTATTGGTGCCATTTTAGGATTTGCTTCATATCTAAAATCTAGCGTCGTGCCAAACAATACAGATTTATCAAATTTAAACACTTTGGTGCAAGTTCCTCCGAAAGCTAATTCAGATATAGATGTAAAGTTTCTGAAAGCCGCTGCTGAAATAAATATTGCACAATATGATTTGGGCAGATTGGCTCAAAATCATTGCTTGAGAAGAGAAATTTGCCAGATAGGCGAAATGATGGAAAAAAATTACAGCAGTTTAAACAGCCAACTAAAAACATTAGCGCGCGACAAATCGATTGAAACGCCCACTTTACCCAGTTTAACTGCTCAAAATGAATACAAAAAAGTCAGTATGAATGTAGGCTCTTTCTTTGATAGAGCTTTTTGCACCTTAATAATTGCTGATTTAAAAGATGCGATGCTCACTTTCGATAGAGCCGCTTTGGAATGCACCGATCCAGACATAAAAAGGTATGCTGAATCGGAAATTAACCAATTACGTGTGCAGTTACATAATGCGCTTACAATTCAGCAAAATTATAAACAAGAAAGCCCTATAGGATTAAACGAATAATTAATGGCAGATGTTAAAAAATTATGCGTTTATTAGAAAACTAAACGCTTCGCACGAAGTAGTTGAAAGGTTTGCTTTGCCTTTGCTTTTTCTACAATGCGATTATGGATTTAACGGTGTAAAAGATACTTAAGTCAATTAAATCAAAGAGCAGAATCGACAGTCAATTATTTAATGGCGCCATTAACCGTAGAGACGCGATAAATCACGTCTCTACATTTTTTCAAATTTAAAATTCATAAACAATGAAATTGTTTTTAAAATCTATTATTGCTACACTGATATTAGTTGCCATTGAATCGAACGATGCATGCACTAAAAAAGTAGCTTTTCAACCATCAGCTGTTGTGCCAGCTGCGCGCGGTGATGTAAAAGTTACCCGCGATAAAAATAACAACTACGTTATTAAAATTCAGCTCGACAATTTAGCTGAAGTTAAAAGACTTCAAACAGCTAAAGATGTTTATTTAGTTTGGATGACAACCGACCAAGATTCGACTAAAAATATTGGTCAACTTGTGAGTAAATCAGGCTTCTTGTCGAATAAATTAAATGCTTCGTTCGAAACCGTTTCTTCGTTTAAACCCAAAAGAATTTTCATAACGGCTGAAACAAATCCGAATGCCCAGATACCAGGCGATCAAATTGTGCTTTCAACAACACAATTTTAAGAGCGTATTATAAGTTAGAAAAGTGTGCTTCTGAAGTTAGCTATTAATAGCTTCAGAAGTTTTTTTATTTATTAAACAGTTAATCATGTAAGTTAAACATAAAATTGTGTAACGCTGGCGCCTATTAAAACAATCAACTTTGTACTGTCGAGAAAATTCATTCTCAACGCTCTTAGCATAAAAATAGATGATTAATTCAACGGTATTTTTTTCAGGTTTTAAAACCAAAAACACATTAGTAGCTTTTGCGCTCGGTCTGATTTTAACCGCCACAAGTTGCACTAGCACCCCTACAGAAAAACTAGTATCTGCTCAAGAAACGGCTAAACAAGCAAATAACGATTTAGAAAAAGCTAAAGTCGAATATTTGAACGAAATTGATAGCTACCGCAAGGAAGCGAACGATAAAATTGCCGCCAACGATAAAAGCATTGCCGAGTTTAAAGCCCGCGTTGCGAACGAAAAAAATGATGTGAAAGCTGAATATAAATTAAAAATTGCCGAGTTAGATCTTAAAAACTCAGACATGAAAAAGCAGATTAACGATTACAAAGCGGATAGCAAAGAAAAATGGGAAACTTTCAAAATACAGTTCACACAGAGCATGAATGATTTGGGTGTTTCGTTCAAAAACTTAGCAGCCTCTAAATAATTGTTCTTTGTCTGAACTATTATTAATCTGATTAAATGATTTCACTGATATTGTTTTTCATGTCAATTATAAAAATCAAATTAATCATAGTTCAGACTCCACTAACAACTATCAACTAATTTCTTTATTCTTTAAATCAAGTCAATCATGAGAAATTTATTGTATTTAGTAGCTGTAATTTTAGTTATTGGTTGGGCAATCGGGTTTGTTGGCTATGGCGAACGTGGCTTAATCCATATCCTTTTGTTTATAGCAATTATTTCTATACTTTTGAACTTAATTCAAGGCAGACGTATTCTGTAGCTTTGAGCTGTGAGCCTACTCGTATAAGTCCTCAAAGCCCAAAGCTCAAAGCTCATAAATTATGGATCCAACGTTCGAACTTCCTTTTTTCGCTAAAACAGCCATGTTTTTTATTAGTCTTTTCGCTTTCGTGTATATTTTATACATTGGCGAAGGTATTATTATTCCGATTGTGTATGCAATAATAATTGCTATTTTACTCAACCCTTTGGTGAATTATTTAATATCGCACAAAGTCAATAAAATTATTGCCATTTTTATAGCCGTAGTTTTAACAATTTTTGCAGTGATGGTTATAATCTATATTGTTTCTGCACAATTTAGCATGATTAGCGAAATATATCCGAAACTGAAAGAGAAATTTAACGCTACAAGTACAGAACTTTTGCATTGGATTTCTCGTCGTTTTTCTATACCCCAAGCAAAAATTAATGCTTCAATAGCAGATGTTGAAAAAGAAGCGGTGAATAATTTGGCGCTGGTCGAAAAGATAACTGCGGCGGGCAGGATGATGATGGTAGGGATATTATTGCCCGTTTATACCTTCATGATTTTGTATTACAAACCTTTATTACTCGCATTTATCCATCAACTTTTTGCCGCAAAACATCAAGCTGTACTTAATGATGTTTTAATGGGTACAAAAAAGATTATTCAAAGCTATTTGGTAGGTTTATTTTTTGAGATGCTCATTATCGGTACACTTAATTCAATCGGGCTGTTAATTCTGGGCATCAACTACGCCATTATTCTGGGAATTACTGGGGCAGTGTTAAACGTCATTCCGTATATTGGTGGTATTATAGCTATCGCTTTGCCTATGCTTATCGCTTTTGTAACAAAAGACTCATCTACTTATACCTTTCTTGTTTTGGGGGTGTATATGTTTATTCAATTCGTTGATAACCATTATGTCATTCCGAGAATTGTCGCATCGCGCGTACAAATCAATGCGCTCATTTCTGTGATTGTCGTTCTCATTGGCGGCGCATTATGGGGTATTCCAGGTATGTTTCTTTCTATTCCGTTAACTGCAATAGCGAAAGTTATTTTCGACCATATAGAACCTCTAAAACCTTGGGGGTTTTTACTTGGGAATATTGTTCCTACCGCATCTAGATTCTCATTCATTCCCAAAAAGAAAGTTCGTTGATAGTTTTTTTTGTTCGTTGTCTGAACCATGATTTACTGGATTAATAGATTAAAAGATTGCGATTAAAAAAATAAAATTAAATCGTATCTGAGAATCTATTAATCCAGTAAATCATGGTTCAGACAAAATAAATGAACAACTATCAACGAACAACTTTCAACGAACAACTTTCAGCGAAATTCTGTAAATCTTGTAAGTTATACAGCAAATTGTGTAACATCTCATAGCAATAAAGCGCGCAACTTTGTAGCATTATTAAAATTCATTCAATTCTTTAAATTAGAGTCATGGGAAATTTACTGTATATTATTGCCGTAATACTTGTTATCGGTTGGGCAATAGGTTTTGTTGGTTATGGTTTAGGTGGGGTCGTACATTTTCTTTTGGTTATTGCTGTAATTGTAGTCATTCTACGTATTATTCAAGGAAGAAAAATTCTCTAATTCTTTTCTTAATATTTAAATCTAAACATTATGCACAATTCAAATAATGTAGGACCAAATTTTGGCGCGATACTTTTAGGCGCTGTCATTGGAGGCCTGATTGGAATTCTTTTCGCACCTGATGAAGGGGCAAAAACACGCAGAAAAATTGCCGAAAATAGCGATAATATTGCGGATGCTGTAACAGAAAAATACAATCAATTTATGGAATTTCTAGAGGATATAAAGAAAGACGTTGTAACGATAAAACAAAAAACAGAAGAATTAGGTGATAATTGAAAGTATTTAGGTGATAAGAGTTTCCCTATCACCTTTATCTATTACTTATCACGTATCACCTATCACCTATCACCTATCACTTAAATAAATTATGGATAATAAAGATGTTGCAATAAAATCACTCGTAGACAGTGTAGAGGAATATAGCAAAACAAGTTTTGATTTATTAAAGCTAAAGTACGTTGAAAAAAAAGCAGATTTGACATCTTCTTTTTTGACTAAATTGATATTTGTCGTTGTGCTATCACTTTTAGCCATTAATATAAATATAGCTGTGGCTTTATGGTTGGGCACATTTTTCAGTAAAAGTTTTTATGGCTTTTTAGTTGTTTCTTCTTTTTATGCACTTTTATCACTCGTATTGTTTTTGACACATAAACTCATTAAAACAAAAGTAAACGATTCAATAATTGCAGATGAACTGAAAGAAAATTAAAATATCATGCAAAAAATTTCAAACACATTAGAGCTTAAAAATGCGATTCGTCAATTAGAAAATCAGCGAGCGGATGATTGGATTTTATTAAAAGAAGAAATTCTAACAACTGTTGAAAGTCTAAAACCTATCAATATTGTTAAAAATTCTTTGAAAGCTGTGCTGGCTTCACCTGAGTTACAAACCGATGCTGTTAATGCAGCTTTAGGTTTGACTACTGGATATTTAGCCAAAAAAGTGCTCATAGGGAATACCTACAATCCGTTTAAAAATCTTATCGGATACTTTGTAGAATTAGCTGTAGCTGATAAAACGATTCATAATGCCGAAAGTATTAAATCGTTCGTAAGCATATTTGTGCAAAAATTATTTAAAAAATAAGTATCGTTGATAGTTGTTCGTTGATAGTTGTTCGTTTAAGAGCGCTCGTAAACGAACAAC
>JAYWBA010000302.1:0-2947 GCA_043781915.1 Saprospiraceae bacterium | reverse complement strand
ATGTGCAGCAAAAGAACAATTCGAATTCATGATAAAAGTAGGTATTGTAGGTGGTGGCGGTTACACAGCAGGTGAATTAATTCGTCTGCTTATTCATCACCCGAAAGCGAAATTGGTTTTTGTGCAATCTAAATCGCAAGCTGGACAGTTATTGAGTAGTACGCACTCTGATTTATTGGGTGACACGGATTTAAAATTTACAGATGCCCCCAATTATACGAATGCAGATGTTATATTTTTATGCTTAGCACACGGTGAAGCAGGAAAATTTTTATATGAAACGGGTCTTCCAGATTCGATTAAAATTATTGATCTTTCTACCGATTATCGTTGGGGTTCAAACATAAACGCCACAGAACAAGGTTGGGTGTATGGTTTAACGGAAATGAATCGCGAAGCCATTAAAACAGCTACTAAAATTGCCAACCCTGGTTGTTTTGCGACGTGCATTCAGTTGGCGTTGTTGCCTCTCGCTCAAAATAATCTCATCACCGAAGCAGTGAACGTTACAGCTATAACTGGTTCAACGGGTGCAGGTCAAAAACCTACTGATACAACGCATTTTAGCTGGCGCAATAATAACCTTTCTGTTTATGAAGCTTTCACGCACCGCCATTTAAAAGAAATTAATTTCAGCTTGCGTAGAGCCGCCATGCTTGGCGGCTTGAAAGAAGGAAATAATCTTCCAAAATTATTTTTCATACCCATGCGTGGCAATTTCACACGCGGCATTATGGCAAGTGTTTATACTGAATGCGCTTTACCGCTTGAAGAAATCAAAAAAATCTACAGCGATTATTACTCTGATGCGCCATTTTTAAAAATTTCGGATACCAATATTCATTTAAAACAAGTGGTGGGTAGTAACAAAGCGATTTTACAAATAACTAAACACGAAAACACGGTGCATATCATCAGTATCATCGATAATTTATTGAAAGGCGCAAGCGGTCAAGCCGTTGAAAATATGAATTTGATGTTTGGTTTAGAACAAACTTTCGGATTGCATTTGAAAGCGACAGGGTTTTAGAATAAATTTCTTCTCTATCTTGTAGGGACTGATTTTCGCAGGTTTCTTTGCACTTTGTGAAACTTTGTTTCTTTATTTCTTTGTGCTGAAGAAATTCGTGGTTTATTTTCGGCAGAAATTCAAAAGAATCAAAGTTTCACAAAGTTTTTACCTAATTTTGTTTTAAGAAACTTTATTTCTCTCAACCAGTTTTTCATGAAATACCTATTTTTAATTTTACTTTCATTTACAAGCATTTTAAGCTCTGCTCAAAGCAAATTCGACAGGAAACCAACAATCGATGCCGCTTTAGATTTATTAAATTCTTTCACGTCCGATCAACAAAAAGTTGGGCATTTTCCGTTTACTGACACACTGCGTACTTCTTGGTCTAATTTTCCATTAGAGCAATTTAATCGCAAAGGTTTATGGTTGAAAGATTTAACCGATGACCAAAAATTAAAAATCCATGTGCTTTTACGCACAGTTTTGAGTGCAGAAGGTTATCAGAAAGCCATTTTGATTATGCAATACGATCAAGGCATAAACGATAGATTGACGGCAGCAAAGAATCCGTTAGCGCGCAGATACGGCGAAGAAAAATATTTTACTACTTTTTTTGGTGAGCCAAGTGAGGCAAATACATGGAGTTTTCGATTTGAGGGACATCATCTCTCATTGAATTTCACATTTACGCCTACTGGTATTTCTTGCACACCATTGTTTACAGGAATTAATCCTGCTTTAACTACTACTGGCGCGCACGCAGGGCAATTTATTATGTCGGAAGAAAACGAAATTGGTTGCACTCTTTTCAAATCTTTGACGCCTGCTTTACAAACGAAAGCGCACGTAGGCGCACATCCTGTTGATGCTGATGTTATGACTCGCTCAGGTAAAGAAAGTTTTTTGAAAACACCTCAAGGCGTTGCATATTCAGAATTGAATGCTGAACAAAAAAATATGGTGCACCATTGGATTCACGCATGGGTTGGCAATTTGAATTCTGATTTAGCGAAAGAGAAGACACAATTCATTGAAAAACATTTGAACAATGCTTCTTTTGTTTGGATGGGTACAAATAATACGTCTGAGCTGCACTACTTTCGTTTGTATTCTCCCGAATTTATCATCGAGTTTTCTAATCGCGATGGTGGTATTTATCACTATCACACGCTTTGGCGAAATTTAGGAGAAGAGAAGTTTTGATTTTCTTTGTGTCCTTTGTGAAAATTCTTTGTGTCCTTTGCGGTTAAGTTTTTAACCGCAAAGGACGCTAAGATTTAAATTCCCAAAGTACGCAAAGGTTCAAAATTCATTTAACCAAAAGTTTATAAAAAACATCCGCCACTAACTGGTTACCTGCTTCATTTAAATGCACGCGGTCAGTAGTGAGTATGCCAGCCTCTTTATTAGTTATATTTTTTTCGAGATTGTATTTCAAAAACTCTTTTCTGAAATCAGCCACAGGGCAATCGTATTTAGCGGCAATATCGCGCATAATTTGAGAATACCGATTCAAATCGCCATCTTGTTCGTTGCTAAAATCGGTACGTTCTCCAATAGTTGAAGGCGTTACAACAATAACTTGAATACCTTGCGCTTGAAGTTTTTTAATGATAGCCACATAAAATTTTTCAAATTTATCTGGGTCAGTACCCGTACCAAAGGTGCGTTTGTGCCACACATCATTCACACCCACCCAAATAGCTACTACATCGGGTTTTTGATCTAAAACATCTTCTTCGAGGCGCAAGTATAAATCGTAAATTTTATTGCCACCAATACCCGATCCAATGAGTTGGTAATTATCTTTAATGCCGTTTTTTTCAAGCATAAGTTTGAGCTTGTCGATATATCCACCCGGATTAACACCTGCTTGTGTAATGGAATCGCCAAAGAAAATAATTTTAAGCGGTTTAACGGGTTTTGTTGCCG
>JAYWBA010000301.1:0-48946 GCA_043781915.1 Saprospiraceae bacterium | reverse complement strand
ACTTATCACTTATCACTTATCACTTATCACTTATCACTTATCACTTATCACTTATCACTTATCACTTATCACTTATCACTTATAATTTGAGCATACTCATAGTGTTGTTTTTGTTTTATTTAAATTAATTTGTTCAGTACGTTTAAATGAATGCCGAGCAAGATTTTTTCAGAATTAAAGGATTTTGGTGATTCTCGCATTTTAAAACTAAATCTGGAAAATCCTTTAATCCTGAAAATCTTGGTTAAAAATCTGCTTTTATAACCGTTTTAATTACAGTTTCATAAGGAGTGCTTAACTCAAGGAAGTAAACACCCACTGAAGCGTCGTTCATATCAATTGTATTTAAGTTGAAATTATTCGCAGAATTATAAATGACTTTACCAGACTGAGATATTAAACTCCAGCTTACGTTTTCAGTAGCCGATACATTGCTTGGTAAACCAATATTTAAAATTGAGTTAGTAGGATTAGGGTAAATATTTACACCATCAAGAAATGATCGCTTAGGTGTTGTGTTAAACTCTGTCCAGTTAGAAAAATTGCCATTTCCGCATGAAACCTTAATTCTAAATTCGTAAAATCTCGCTTGTTTTAAATTGCTTAACTCTATCTGAGTTGATTCTGTGTTTAAAATTATGCTTTCCGTTGCATCTTTTAAACGGTATTCAATTGTATAATAACCATTAGTTCCTGTAGCTGCCCATGCAATGGTTGAAGTGGTAGAAGTTCTGTTAATAACTGAACCTAAGATTGGGCTATCGCAAGTAGAAGTTGGATTTGCTAAGCTCGGATTATCTAATGTTTCGCGGTAACCACCCTTAGATAATAAAGACCACATCATTGCTTTCTGACCTTCAGTAAACATCCACATGCTCTCGTCATTCACATAATCCATGAAATTCATAGTCATATCCTGTGTGTTGATGCCAGTGCAATTGCTATAAATTGCATTTGTAATCGTACCATAATGTGCATTTTGATGTATTGGCGTATCAGCAATTCTGTCGTCGCCACATTCTGTATCGCCCCAGATATGGTTTAAACCCAACCAGTGACCTACTTCGTGAATTGCAGTTCTTCCTTTATTAAATGGTGCATGAACGATACCAGTTGTGCCGAAACAAGATGGGTCGATAACTACGCCTTCTACTTCTTGTTTGCAACCAGGGGATGAGCTGTAGCCTAGCACTCCGTCTCCAATGCGGGCAACATACAAGTTTAAATATTTATTAGAATCCCATGGTTGAGTGCCACCTGAAGCTGGTTTTTTAACATCATCGCGCAATCCCCAAAATTGTTTTGATGATTGATGGCGTGTGATGCCTGTTGTTGGCGCTTGATTAGGATCGAGTTTAGCCAGTACAAACTGGATTTTGCAATTGGCTAAAACTTTTTGAAAAATGGAAGGCGTTTTGTTTACATCAATTGAACCCGCGTTGTAATCGCGATTAAGCGCATCTATTTGCGATTTAACCTGTGCATCAGAAATGTTTTCCGCATCAGAATTATAGAAAACATGAACTACAACTGGAATAGTGATGATTTTATCTTCACGAGTCGTCACTGAATTATATTTGATATAATCATTGAAATGTGCTTGAATCGCATTATCCATATTTTGAAAAGCTGGATCATCAATAAGCGATTGCTGTCTGTTTTTAGCTGCACCACAGTTGCGAACTGTAAATTGTGCATTAGCGGAAAATGAAGACAATACTGTTAGAAAGATTGAAAATAAAATTAATCTCATAGTTATGTAGTTTTTATCTCTCGAATAATGATACGAAACTATTCTCTTTTTACATGAGATGCAAAGTGTTTCTGACAGCGACTCCGAAATTAACAAAGCATGGGTATAAGGATTTAATTTTTGAGGTTTTATGAAGATAGAATAAAATAAATTATCTAATTTTAATTTTGTAAGTAATTGATATTAAATTGATAAAGTGATTGAAGTCCGCAATTTATTCTTTCACTTGAAGATTGAATAAAAATTAATTTAGATTTAAAGCCAATAAATTTCATCGAAAAATGGTAGCAAAAGCTAATTAATTGAAATTAGGCGAAATTGTTAGTGGGTATATGTATTTTTAAAAGCTTTGTGACAGGGCAAGCAATTTATTTTTAATTAGAAGCTTCAAAAAAAATTAGTTTATGTATTTTAATTGATGTTTTCTGCGTTAACCCAATACTAAATAAGGATTTGAGGAATCTTATTATTTGGTTGATAATTTTTCGTTGAGAGTCGGTAGTTTTAACGACGCCAATTAGGAACTAAATTATTCACTATCAACCAAGAACTACCGACTAATTTTGGTGTAATTCTTGATGTATTCTGAGGTAACCGATTTATCTATTGATGTAAATGCGATAAACATTTTATTCGCCGTACCTTATAAAGTCTATTTATTAAAAGTTTTGTTTTTATTTTAGTTTGTGCCATATAAACAGAATATTTTTGTCGAAATTTTTATTCCCACTACCAATCCATGACATACCGAAAGCGTACATTAAGACATCAGCTATCAGTTATCAGTTACTTGTCCCTACTTGTAATGGATCAGCTAATTATAGAAGCAAAAAGAGATAGAACTATTGTGTTTTTTGCTTTAATGCTTTTTCAGTTTTCAACTTTCAGCTTTCACCTTTCAGCCAATTCAGTAGATAGTTGTAAGTTGAACCTTAGTACACTAAGGAACAGGAACGATAAGCAACTATCAACTATCAACTATAAACTATCAACTATTTTATCAGATTCTTTATTAATTCAAGGCAACAACGTTTCAGGGAATATTGGCGATATTGTTACCGTTAATTTTACGACAGATAATTTTGTTGATGTAAGCTCTCTTGATTTTTCTGTGAATTGGAATACATCTTTGGTTCAATTTTCCTCTATTGCGAGTGTAGGCATCATTGGCGCAAGTGCCAGCAATTTTGATATATCAGGTGCAAACGGAGGTTCTTGTACTTTTTCTTGGAACGATATGAACCAAACTTTACCCAACGGAACTTCTTTATTCAGAATTAGTTTTAAAATTATAAAAGGGGGAAAATCTCCTATAAAAATTAGCATTACAGATATTCCAACAACTGTAAGTGCCATGCAATCCGGTGTGATTCCTTATCAAGTTAAAGTGGGAGTTGGAACTATTACAGTTCTGAATGCTTGCAATAGTCGTTCTCCGGGTTTAAAATGTGCCGATGCGCCACTTTTATGCCAGTCAGAATTTCCTTATTGCGCATCATTACCAGATACAAACAGCATTACAAATCCTGGAAATCAATGCGGAAGAGTTGATAATAATGTGTGGGTTTCTTTTAAAGCGGCTACTTCAGCAATATCTTTTAAAATAAATACTATAAATTGTATTGGAACAAAGCCAGCAGCTGATGGTCTGCAAGTATCGGTTTACACTACTAATAATTGCATTAATTTTACAAAAGTTTATTGCAACGGGTCTATTTCTCGCATTTTATCAGGCACTCAAATAGATTTAACCAATCTCACTATTGATACCCAATATTATATTATGGTAGATGGTAATAATGGTGATATTTGCGATTTTTCCATTGATATTATCAGCGGAAAAGTGCATGGAAATGGTACAACGCCGCCAATTTTTACAGTGCCCGATAGTGTTTGTGCTTATCAATCGCCTGTGGTTTGTAGTATTAATAATCCCGATGCAGCCAATCAGTACCAGTGGCGTTTGGGTGCGGGCGCTTCTGCGATATTGCCGAATCCTAAAATAGCGAATTCAGTTAAAGTTTTTTGGGGCGCTACTGCTGATAGTGTTTGCGCCCGTACCATTACTACCTGCGATACTTCTACTTGGGCGTGTAAACTAATTGCATTAAGAAAATCGTATAACGTTACAGATAATAAAACGAAGTGTACTGGCAGTTCGATTGTCTGGAATGGGAAAACATATACTAACCCTGGTGATTATGGACCGGTTACTTTAAACTCAGTAGCGGGGTGCGATAGTCTTGTGACGCTGCATTTGACTGATTTTTCGCCTACGCCGCGCGTTATTGATACGACTGTTTGCAGTGGTACTGGTTTTGTTTTTCTCGGTCAGACGTATAATTCGGGAGGGACATATAATAATATTAAGGCGCCGCAAAAAAATTATCTCGGGTGCGATTCGCTTATAACCCTCAATCTGAGTTTTATTGATGCTAAAGTAAGTATTTCAAAATCGAACGATTTAACTTGCCAATTAAAAAATTCGCAGATTTCTGCGAGTATTTCCAACCTTTCGCCTAATAATGCGACCTCCACTTTTGAGTGGCGCAATTCGGGCAATTCATTGGTTGGTACTAATAGCAGTGTAACTGTTACTTCTGCGGATACTTATACGGTTACTGTGAAAGTAAATTCTAATAATTCAACATGCTTATATACGGCAAACGTTACGGTTAAAAACTCTGGCGCGGTGCCGCTCAAACCAACTATTGTGGCGCCAACTACTATATGTGGCGCACAACCTAACAGTTTTAGCGTTTCGAATACGGATAGTGATACAAAAAATGTAACTTGGACGGCTGTCAATGCAACGGTTCAAAATGTAGGTTTGATAGCGAATATCACACCTACGGTAAATAATGTAAGAGTTTGTGCCAGTATAACCAATTCGTGTGGAACGGGAGACACGACTTGCGTAGATATTATTTCTAAGGATGCGCCTTCGGGTACTGATTTTATAGGCGTTTTTACGGCTTGCCCAAGTTCAACACAAAATTATATTATCACACAATCGCAGGCGGGGACTACATACACTTGGGCAGCAACAAATGGTACGATTATAGGGTCAAATTCAGGCTCTCTAACGCAAGTAAAATGGAACAGCACAGATGGAAAAATATGTGTGACGGCTTCGAATGGTTGTGGCAATCCGTTACAGGTTTGTAAAGATGTGAAGGTCTCGAACGCGAGTGCGAATCAAAATTCGATTTTGGGCAAATCGACGTTTTGCGTTAATGAAAGTTTGACTTATAGTATAGCTACCAGCCCGAGCGATAAAATTCAATGGTCGTTTCCGAGTGGTATAACGGCGCAATCTAAAATTGATTCTACTGTAATTTTGCTGAGTGCCAATAATAGTTTCACAACAGGTAAGTTGTGTGTTCATGTTGTCAACAGTTGTAATGTGAGTAGCGATACGTGCCTTCAGCTTTCGATTTCTAACGCCATACCCGATTCTGTTCCGATTACATACAATAATAACGTGTGTTCAGACGATACCTCAACATTTTCGCTTAATACGCCGACTAATTATGCCGCTTTGAAATGGAATTTGCCGAATGGTGCGCGGATTGTGAGTGGCGCGAATACCAAAACGATTCGAGTGGTGTGGCAAAATCCTTTATTGAATGCGCCATTAACCGTGGTGTATTCGAATAACTGTAATTTATCGCGCTCAACAACTATTCGAGTTACAGTTAAAGATGCCGTAATTAATGCGCCAAATATTGATGGACCCAAACTCGCTTGCCCGAAAACGCGCTCAACGTATACTATACCCCAACAATCGAATGTTATTTCCTACACTTGGCACGTGCCTTCGGGTGCTACGATTGAGGGTAAATTGGATTCGAATGTGCTGAAAGTTTTTTGGGATGTGCCGACAACGGGTGATATATGTGTCGATTTACAAAATGCTTGTAAAGTTAAAAAATCGGTTTGTTTGAACGTTGAAGTGCGCTCTACCATCGACTCGCTGCCCATTAACGGCAATTACTCCGTTTGTGCTGATAGTATGGGTACGTACTCTGTTTCGAGCGACGCTAACGTTGATTCTTATTTCTGGAAACCGCCGCAGGGTGCTATCATTATGTCGGGCGCATCAACGAATCAAGTGACGATAAAATTTCTGTCGGGGAGTTCGGGCTATGTGTGTTGTTATCCTAATGGGGGGTGTGCCGATGGTACAAAAAGCTGTTTTTATGTTGCAGTGAATGATCCACCCGCTTTGCCGACAAAAATTTCGGGTAGTACCTCTGTGTGCATTGGCGATACGGTGCAGTATTCTATCGACCCGCAGCCAGGAACATTGGGTATTAATTGGCGCGTGCCTAAAAATCTGGAAGTTTTGGCGGGTTTATTTTCAAAAACTATTATTGCTGTTGCGCGCGACACGTTTTCAGGAAACGTTTGTATGAGTCCGCAGGGGAATTGTAAAAACACCAGAGAAATTTGTTTATCTGTTTTAGCCTCTCAATTACCTACACCGAGCATTGTTTCTGATACGAGTGTTTGTTCAAAAAATTTCTCTCTCACTGTAAAAATACAGCCTTCAAGCATAGCGACTATACAATGGCGACTGATTCAATCACCGAATGGTGGAACGGCTACTTTTTCTCAACCTACGGGATTAACAACCCAAATTGTAACTAACACGGGTGGTTTATTTGTTTTTGGTGTGACTGAAACGAACGGCAATTGCAAAAAAGAAGTGACAGTTAAAGTCACAGTGCACCAAGCACCTGTTATTTCGAGTTTAAATTCGCAGTGCACACGAGAAGCGGATTATTATTTCATCAGTTTTACCATGTCTTCACCAACAGCGCAGCGCTTTATTGTGAATGGTTCAATACTCGGTAGTGTGAATGGCAATGCGTTTTCTTCTTTTTTTATAAAACAAAATACGCCGTATTGGTTTGTTGTATCTGACGAATCAGGTTGTGCTTCCGATACCATTCGTGGTCAAGTTGTCTGCCCTTGTTTTACTCAAGCGGGCAGTATTATTGCAGCAACAAATATTGCCTGTTTTGGCGATTCAATTAAGATTTCAAAAACGTCGTCTTCAGCTTTAGATAGAAACGATACAGAGGAATTTATTCTCTATACTAATCAAGCGAATGGAACGAAGCAAATCATTCAACGGAATAAAACGGGAGTTTTTGCTTTCGATAATTCTAAAATGGCACGCGATAGCATCTATACGGTTCAATTATTAGTGGGTGATTCGTTAAAATCGGGTATTGTTGATACCACTGCGCGGTGTATTTCGTATTCTTCGAACAGTATTAAAGTCAGTTTTAGGAATAAATATACCGCATCTATCACTTTAGATTCTATTGTTTGTCCTTTCACGGTTACTTCAACTAAATTTAACACCACTGCAGTTAACAATGTCTCTTTTACCGTTATCGATGCAATAGGCTCATTAGGTTTCTTTAATCTGAAAAATGGGGCAAAATTTGATATTCGACCGTCTAAATCGGGTTATTTGAAATTATTAAATCCAAAAGATGACGTGGGTTGCGCCGTGAATGCACCCGATTCTGTTTATGTAAATGTTCGTGCTTTGCCTGTTTCACAACCTGGAAGTAATCAAGCTATTTGCGCGCGAAGTACTACCTTGAATGCAATAATTGATTCTTCACTTCTGAATGGTCGTTGGGAAAGTTCAAATTCTGCCATTGTCGTTTCGCCTAAAAGCGCGAGCACGCAAGTGACGAATTTAGAAAATGGAAAAAATGCTTTTGTCTGGATTGTTTCCGACAAAGCCTGTCCGACTTTCGAAGTGCGCGATTCGGTCAATATCTTTTTGCCGTATATTCCTAAAACGAACTCGCTGGCATTAGTCACCAAGGTAGGTGTTGCCATCAGCGCTAATTTGGTTCAAGAAGCACCCAACGGTTCATACACTGTTACACGTTTAAGCGACCCGAATACGGGTAGATTTGATTTTTTCTCTGATGGAAAATTTAATTACATACCCGATAATAAATTTGTGGGTATCGTTAAGTTTAAGTTCGTCATTTGTAGCGCCATCTGTAACACTGTTTGCGACACCAGTGAAGTGCGCATTCTCATTAATTCAGACTCTGTTCCACCAACTGTTGTCGATACCATTCAAGTACCTAATGGCATTACACCCAATGGCGATGGCAAAAACGATTATCTTCAAATCGATCATTTATCCAATTATCCGAACAATGAACTCATCATTTTTAATCGCTGGGGTGAAACAGTTTTTCGCGCACAACCTTACAATAATGATTGGTCGGGTAATAATCAATCCAATGCGCCGTTACCAGTAGGTACGTACTATTATTTATTGCGCTTAGATGTCAATAATGGTAAAATATTAAAAGGGGACGTAACGATACTCAGAAATTAGCTTTGAGCTATGAGCTTTGAGCTTTCTCGTAAGTTTACAAGAAGGCTCAAAGCTCATAGCTCAAAGCTCACAGCTCATTTTATGAAATTCAAAGACGATTTTAATTTAGGACTGGGTATTGGTATTTTTTTGCCGACGTTGGTTTTTTTCTGTTTGTTCGGAATGAACGAAGCATTTCATTTGCCATTTAAACTTAGCACCATTGCTTTGATGGCTTTGTTTTTAAACACGTTACCAGTAAGGAATTTTGGTAAAATGAGAAAGCTCACACGTGGCATTGTGGTAGCTACTTTTATTTTATCTGTTGTTTGGGTTGTTTGGTTTTTGCCTCAAATATTAAAAGAGATTTAACTCGATTCTTACTCATAAAAAACGCTGCATCTTTCGAAGCAGCGTTTTTTCTTTTTAACCATAACCATTAATACCCAGGCGTTTGTGCAATAACTCCACCACTGTTATCAACTTCACGTTGCGGTATAGGCCACAATACACGAAATCCTTGAGTAACACCAACAGCAGCAGTCTTATTGTAACGACGAATATCAAACCAACGATGACCTTCGAAAGCAAATTCGATACGGTTTTCTTGTTCGATAGCAGCCATTAAATCTGCTGCTGTTGCAGCAATCGATAACGGTAAACCTGCACGTGTACGAATGATATTAATATCAGCTAATGAGCCTGCCAAATTACTTTGTTTTGCCCGGGCTTCTGCACGAATTAAATACAACTCAGCAAGACGCGTTACGATAATATTATCCAAACCAGCTGTACTGGTGTATTTCAAAGTACTTCCTACAGGAGACGCCGCAATATTTACAGGTTTACGTAAATCGCCGGCTTCATGTGCGTTGGCAATTGAAGTATTTGTATTAATCTCGTTACGTCCACCGGAAGCAGATTTAAAGAAGAAAAAAGCAGTAGAGTTTTGATTCTGACTATCAAATTGTAATTCAAAAATAGATTCTGAACTATTTTTAGCAGAAAAAATAGTTCCATAATTTGCGCCAGTAACCAAAGTATATCCACCTTTAGTGATTACATCTGTTGCAGCAGCTTCAGCATTTGCCCAATCACCGGTGTACAAATAAGCGCGCGCTAATAAAGCTTCGGCAGCGTATTTATTCACGTGACCTGTACCATTTTTTGCTGGTAAATTATCTACACCAGCTTTCAAATCACTTATAACAAGCTTCCAACAATCTGCTTCAGTGCTGCGAGGAACTGAAGTTGTGTCTGCAATAGCTAATGTTGGATTGGTGATAAGTGGAACCCCTAAGCCACCTGCTTGATTATAAGCTGATGAAGTTAGACTTCCACCAAAGAAACGTAACAAATTGAAATACTGGAATCCGCGTAAAGTTTGCGCTTCCCCTTGATAAGTTGCCTTATTAGCGACAACTGCAGGATCAGTGTTCTTAGCAATAGAGTAGATAACGTTATTTATACGGTTAATACCACTATAGACATTAACCCACATATTAGTTGTGCTCGCATTGTTTGTTGAAACCAAATGTTGGTTAACTTCTGAAAAGTCAACAAACGTACCAGTCCAAGTTAAATTATCACCAGCTAAATCGCAAAGTGCATAGTATCTGATACCCAGATAGTTTGCACTGAGCATTGAACTGTAGCAACCGTTAAGCGCAGCATCTAAGTCCGATTTTGTAGGATAACCAACTGATGCATCGATAGCTGTTAGTGGGTTGAGTTCGATGTTTTTGCTGCAACTCGTTGCCGCGAAAACACCAAGAATTATTAAATAAAAAATATTTTTTTTCATTATTCTGATATTTTATTTTATGATAACGTGATCTTTTGAATTAGAATGTAACATTTAAACCAAAAGTATATGTCTTAGCTTGAGGATAAGTTAAAAAGTCTGTTCCAAAAGCTAAAGTTGAGTTTGTTCCACTACCTTCTGAAAACGTACTAACCTCTGGATCGTAACCTTTATAATTTGTTGAAGTCCAAAGATTCTGCCCACTGAAATAAGCGCGCAAACGCTGTACTCCGAACCGTTGCGTTAAACTAGCAGGCAAAGTATAACCAAAGGAAACATTTTTGAGACGTACATAGCTCCCATCTTCTAACCAACGTGTTGAATTTCGACGGTTGCTGTTAGGATCGCCATAAGCTGCTCTTGGCACATCTGTGGTCGTGTTAGAAGGTGTCCAACGATTTAAGACAGCATCGGTCGAACCAAATACGCCATTCATACCCTCAGAAAATTCGCGTGTAAAATTAAAAATGCTCGCTCCTCCCTGACCTTGGAAGAAAATTGAAAGGTCAAAAGTACCAATGGCTTCATTAGTGTACGAAAAATCATTAGAAACACTACCCGTCCAATCAGGCAAACCTTTTCCTATGATTTGTTGGTCTGCTGCAGTAATTATTCCGTCACCGTTCAAATCTTTGAAACGTATATCACCCGGAGATGTTTTTGCGACTTGATATAATGCAGACGCACCATTCTTTTCTTTAGCTTTCGTATTCAGAGCATCTATTTCACCCTGCGTTTGGAAAATACCATCCACAACATAACCTCTAAAACTACTGATAGAGTAACCTTTTTCAACCCAACTTGCAAAACCAAAACCAGTACCAGTCGGGTAATCTGTTACCATATTAGTGTAAGTAGCAACATTAATTCGAGTTGTCCAATTGAAAGATTTTGTTTGAGCACCGATGGCAGTAAAACCAAAGTCAATACCATTTGACTCCATTTTAGCAGCGTTGGCATTGATAGATGTAAAACCCGTAGTAGCCACAACTGGTTGGTTAAGCAATATTTTTGAAACATAGTTTTTGAAAGGCTCAATAGCTATGACAATGCGATCCTTTAAGAATCCCATTTCCAGACCACCACTAATATCTTTTTTCTGCTCCCAACTTAAAGCTGTATTAGCTAATTGTGTTGGCGCTAAACCTGGTGTAGAAAAATAGTTGGCACCGCCTTGAATTAGCCCGCGAGATGCAAAGTTAGAAATATCTGAGCTACCAGTTGTACCATAACCACCTTTCAAACGGAGTGTTGAAAACCAAGATTTAATACCTTTGAAGAAGGACTCATCTGATAGAGTCCAGCTTCCTGAAATACTTGGAAACACACCCCAACGATTCTCAGTACCAAAACGAGATGATCCATCAGCACGAACAATACCCTGAAGCGTATATTTTCCATCCCAAGTTAAAGCAGCACGACCAAAATAACTATTTATACCGTACAATGTCGCGTTCGATTGAATATCAGCCTTTACGGATGCAGCATCTAAAGTGCGAATAGTATTACCTGGAAATTTTTGACCGTTCGCGAATAAAGTATTCAATGTCTCTTTCTGGAAAGTAATACCACCGACAGCATCTACTTTCAATTTCGAGACTTTAAAAACATACCGTAAAGTATTTTCATTTATGAGAACATAATCGCGTGAGAATGCTTCAGTCGCTTGTCCACCAACACCTGCGCCAGCATTCACCGTAGTTGGATAAAAACGAAAATCGCGGTAGTTGTTAAAATCAGCGCCAAAACTTGTTTTAGCAGATAAACCAGGGATAATTGTCCATTCCAAACCGACGTTGCCTGTTACACGCTGTGTAGTATAATTAATATCAGTTAAAGTGGCACCAGCTACGGGGTTTTCTACAGAGGAGTTCGGGTCGCGCGCAAAAGTTCCGTCAGCATTGTAAACAGGAATATGCGAACCCAATAGAATTGCAGCGCTAACAATTCCGTAAATATTATTATCGTTATTTACACGAGAGCTCGAAGTCTGGTTGAAACTTGAAGTTAAGGATAATTTTAAATTATCAGTAATATTGTTGTCGAGATTAAGCTTAGCAGTAGCGCGTTGTAAATTAGAACCAATAACAACACCATCTTGATCTAACCATCCACCAGATGCATAAAACTTAGTTCTCTCATTACCGCCAGAAACACTTAATTGTGTATTGCTAGTTCCTGCACTTCTAAAAATTTGATCTTGCCAATTTGTGGTAGGAGCATTAGCTGGATCAGTGAATAAAAGCGATTGCCCAACATTACTGCGCGCTTCATTAGTCAAAGTTTCATATTGAGGTCCCGTGATAGAGCCAAGTTTTTTCACTGTAGAAGCTGTTCCGTAAGAAGTGGTCAATTCCACTTTTGTTTTTCCTGACTTTCCGCGTTTTGTAGTTACGATGACGACACCATTGTTGGCACGCGCACCATAAATAGCACTGGCTGCTGCATCTTTCAAAATTTCGATACTTTCGATATCGTTCGGATTAATATCAGAAAGCGCGTTAGTTGATTGGTTACCTACACCCAATTGAGAAAGCGAACCTGTGACGATAGGCACACCATCAATAACATAAAGTGGTTGGTTAGTACCGTTAATTGAAGATACACCACGAATACGCACAGAAATAGCACCGCCCGGCGTACCAGAGTTAGCAGTCACTAAAACACCGGCAGCTTGACCTTGCATGGCTTGATCGATACCTGTGACAGGTAATTTCGAAATAACTTCACCTGAAATTTTAGAAACTGAACCAGTGAGTTCTTTTTTAGTGGCTGTACCATAACCCACAACAACTACATCGTTGAGCGTATTGCTGGAAATCATAGCGACTGTAAAAGACGTTTGCCCAGGCGTAATAACAATATCTTGTGGTACATAACCAACATAAGAAACTGTCAAAGCAGTTGTTTTAGCTGGCACCTCGAAAGAAAAACTACCATCAACGTCGGTAATAGTTCCTATAGTTGTACCTTTAGCAACCACATTGGCGCCAATCAACGGTTCTCCATTGGATTCGTCTGTAATTTTTCCTGAGATTTTATTTTGCGACCAACCAATGCTGGAAAGCAAAATGCAGAAGAGTACAAGTTTTAATTTCATACAAATTAACTTTAAAAAATGGATTAAATCACACTTCAAATTTGAAGAGTGGGACAATATTAAAACATTTATAACATTTAGTATTAATTTTTTGTTAAAAAAATAATAGCATTTTTTTCAAACAAAAGATTGCTTTGTTTCTCATTGTAAAAACGTGTAATCAACTATTTTTTTTTAAATAATAAGAAATAAAATTTCGAGGCTTTTTTCGTAAACAATTTCATCTCAAAAAAACACACAATAGGCTGCATCAAAAGAAGCAGCCTATTGTGTTTATATATCCTTTTATAGTGAATAGTTGCACGGTTCTGAACCAATTACTATCAACTACATATTTCAGTTTTTATAAGAAAACCCTACTACCACACACTAAATTAATAACCCGGATTCTGTACAATATTTGGGTTGGCGTTAATTTCAGACTGAGGCAATGGCAATTGGAAATGGATATCTCCAGCAGGTAACGAACGTGTTACGTTATTGACTCCAGTTCCATCGGCTTTGTCACCGAAAGATGAGCGTGTAACGCCCAAACCCAATCTTTTGAGATCAAAGAAACGGTGACCCTCAAATGCTAATTCTAATCTTCTTTCTAAGAGAATAGCTGTTAAAAGATCAGCACCTGCTTCGGTTCCTGCTACATAATTTGAATAACGCGATTTGCGAAGAGTATTCAAATCAGCTAACGCTTCTGTGTTTTTGTTCAATCGAGCATAAGCTTCAGCTCGGCTAATTAAAACTTCTGCTGTTCTTAAAGCTTTTACATCCACAACATTTGCGTTACCAGAGGCACGTCCAAAATGTTTAAAAATATTGTTGTATGTAACACCTGAAAAAGTATTAGTAATAAAATAGGCTGTTTTTCGAATATCAGTAGCTTGATATTTTCCGTAGAAATCAAAATCAACAACAAATTCAGGGCGCGTACCTGCACCGCTCGTTTGGCTGTAGTTAACTCCTACTTGTATATTGTCTTTGTCAATGATATTTACTTTAAAAAGCACGCCATCAGAAGAAGCATCTTTCCAAACAGCTGGAAAATTAGCAATTGAGCCTACGCTTGGACTACTGGTTAAACAACGCGTAGCCGCATCTACACAGTTTTGCCATTCGCCTCTGAAAAGATAAACACGAGCTAACAGACCTTGAACAGCAGCCTTATTTAAACGTCCTGAACCATTTGATGCGTATATAGTTTTTTCTGCTTCTACTAAATCTGCAACAATTTTATCGTAATTGGACTTAACAGATTCTCTGGATGGAGATGCATCTGCGGTTTGAGTAACGTAAGGAACACCTAAGTCCGCATCAGAAGCCTGTGTATATGCTTTGCCAAAGTATCGCACCATATCTAAATGTGCCATCGCACGTATTGCCAAGGCTTCAGCACGTGCATTATCTGCACCCGCACCTGAAGGCAAGTTCTTCACATTTTCAATGATAGCATTTGCCCGGCGAATAACTCTGTAGCCATCTGCATAAATACCAGTGGTCGCATTGGCGTTGTAAATCCAGTTGTGAAAAGTTAAGCCTGTAGTACGACCGGCACTGCAAGTTAAAAGATTATCAGCGAGGATATCTGGTGTTAATACCCAGTCACCACCAAAATAACTTCCGGATTGAACCATACCTTGATAAGCACCTTTCGCTGCATTTTCGAAATCAGCAGGTGTAACAAAAGCTTGAGAAGTATCAAGGGCATTGTATGGAAATAAACTCAATTGTTTATCGCAACTTACGGTTGTTAAAACCGACAGTCCCAAGATCAATAGTTTTAAATATTTTTTCATTAAATTTATAATATTAATTGATAAATAAATTTTTTTACAAAAAGAATTAAATTGTCTGACTAATTGAAACCATTAGAAACAGATGATAATTAGAAATTTTAATTAAAATGTTACATCTATGCCACCAGAAAAAGTACGTGTTTGTGGATAGCTGAAGAGAGAGAATAAACCGCCACGCGTACCGCCTGAACCAGAACTTTCAGCACTACCATATCCAACTTCCGGATCACCTTTATAGCTCGTCCAAGTTGCAAGATTTTGACCTTGTGCATAAATGCGAACTCTGCTCATTTTTAAAGGCTTTATTAATGCCGTCGGGAGCGAATAGCTAACTGTGACGTTTCTCAATCTTATAAAGTCACCTTTTTGCAAGAAACGATCACTATCCCAACCAGTTTGTCCACCACTGAGCTTTGGCTTTGGACTAACACCAACATCACCTGGGTTTTTCCAGTAGTTAAGTTCGTCAGCTGTTTGTGCTGAACGACCATTTGCGCCATCGGAGAATAAAGTTCTGTATTGAAGGTTGTAAATATAATTACCGCCTGAATAATAAAAATTACCTGATAGTTCAAATCCTTTGTAGTTAAAAGTCGTTCCAAAATTTCCAAAAAATGTTGGATCAGGTGATTTACCTGGAAGAATTACGGCATTTGCAGCACTGTAGGTTTGAACAATTTTTCCGTCTTTATCATACCATTGTGCGCTACCTGTTGCAGGATCAACACCTGCCCAACGTGATAAAAAGAAATTATCGATTGGATAACCTTCTGAGTATTTTGTATAACCACCAAGAGCTACAACGTCTTTGCCGTTGTAGAGTTTTGTTATCTGATTGGCATTATTAGAATACGAAACTGATACAGTCCATCTAAAATCCTGAGTCTTATTTCTTATAATATCTACATCAACTTTAGTTTCAACTCCCTTGTTTTCCATGTCACCTATATTCTTTAAGGTTGTTGTAAAACCAGTAGTTTGTGATACGGGTTGATTAAATATTAAATCAGACGTTTTTCTGTAATAATACTCAACACTACCTCTAATACGAGAATCTAAAGCTTCGACTTCTAAACCTACTCCCCAGTTATTGTTTTTCTCCCAAGTTAGGTTAGTATTAGCTAATTGAGAAGGTATTTCAGCTGGTAAGCCTCCGTAGCTTGCACTCAATGAATACAAACCTAATGAAGAATAGTTTCCAATATTGAAGTTACCAGATGTACCAACTGATCCTCTTAATTTGAAAATATCAGCGAACTTTAAGACATCTTTTAAAAAAGGTTCACGAACGAGGTTCCAACCCGCACCTACCGACCAAAATGTACCATACCGTTGTTCAGCACCAAAACGTGAAGAACCATCCTGACGAATTGAACCTTCTAAAGCATATCTATCTGAAAAACTGTAACTCAAACGGCCAAAAACTGAGTAGAGCGACCATTCTGTTTTAGAAGTAGTTGCTTGAGTAGGCGTTGCACCGTTATCTTGGGTATTAACTGCTGAAGTTGGGTAACCTTTTGAGGATAAACTGTAAGTTTTTGTAAGGTCACTTGTATATTCTATACCTGCTAAACCTATTAACCGATTTTCTTTATTAATATCGTAGGTGTACTGAGCTGTATTAGTAAAAACATAATTATACTGTCTGATACCGTTATCTGTTTTACTTCCCGGCGCACTTGGGTCGCCTACAAATTGATCTAATATAGAACCTGGTTGCAAGTAATACTCTCTAGTATAATCTCTTAAATTCAAACCAATGGAAGAGCGCAAAATAAGATTATTAACCGGAGTGACTTCAGCGAATAATGTACTAACACCGCCAATCGTATAATCCGACTCGGGATTATTCTTTATAGCTTCTGTAACGCTAAAACCTTGGTGTGTTAGGTTATAAGAACCATCAGCAAGCTTTTCTGGTTCGTAACTATTGTAGGTATACAAAGCCCTAACGGTACCTTGTACGTTATTTCTGTCTCTAATTAAGGTATTACTTTGTAAAGAAAGCGAGTTTATACTTCCCATTTTAAACCAATCATTTGGTTTGTACTCTAGGTTAATTCTACCACCCTTTCTGTTGTAAGCCGAACCAATACTAGTGCCTTCTTCATCATAATTCTGGAGCGAGAAGAAATAATTAAATGTTTTATCACCGCCATTCAAATTAAACTCATAGGAGGTGAAATTTGCATTTCTAAATAAAGTTTTTTCCCAATCAGTATAAGAAAGAGAGTTCCAAACACCTTGGCGCTGGGCATCTGTTAAGTTGGTAAATTTTTGACCAGTATAGTATTTTGCAACAGAATCCGTAATAGGTTGATTTACAAATCCTAAATCTGATTCGTATTGCAATTTCTCCTGTTGGTTCATTAATCTATAATTGTCAGGTGTTTTAGATTTGACCCCTTTTTGAAATCTTAAAGAAACTTGTGGCTCCTTTTTCCCCTGAGTGCCTTTCTTTGTAGTAACTAAAATAACACCGTTTGAAGCTCTCGAACCATAGATAGAAGCTGCGGCAGCGTCTTTTAAAACCGAAATACTTTCAACGTCATTTGAGTTAATTAAGCTGTAAAAATCGGAGCTTAATGCAACACCATCAACCACGTATAGCGGGTCTCTACCTGCGGTTATTGAACCAACACCACGGACGCGAATAAAAGCTGGCGCACCTGGGCGTCCACTTTGACCAGTTACTTGAACTCCCGTTGCTTGACCTTGAAGCATATTATCCAAAGAACCAAAAGGGATTTGATCTAATGCTCGATTAGAGATAGTAGAGACTGATCCAACAATACGTGTTTTAGCCTGTGTGCCATAACCCACAACTACAACGTCATTGAGCGTGTTGCTCGAAGTCATAACAATAGTAAAAGACGTTTGACCAGGTGTAATAGCAATTTCTTTTGGCGCATAACCCACGTAAGAAATGATTAAAGCCGTTGCTGTAGCAGGCGCATCGAAAGAAAAATTACCATCTACATCGGTAATCGTGCCCACGGTTGTGCCTTTAGCGACAACATTGGCGCCAATAAGTGCTTCCCCGTTCGATTCGTCCGTAATTTTTCCTGAAATTTTATTTTGCGCCCAACCAATGCTGGAAAGCAAAATAGAGAATAGTACAAGTTTTAATTTCATACAAATGAGCTAATTAAAGTTTTAAAAAAAATGAGTTAAATGTGACAAAATTCTGATTCACGACACAATGTTAGACTATTATAACATCAATATTAATTTTTTGTTAAAAAAATTTATGCTTTTTTTTATTCAAAATATTATTTTTCCCAGATTGATATTTTAATATAAAAAATAAAAATCGTAGTATAAAAAGAAATAAAATTTGGTAATTTTTATTTTTTGCTTAACATTAAAAAAGCCATAAGTAAGATGCTTTCAAAAAGCAGCCTACTTATGGCTTGTTAACAGTTTTAAAAATAATTTTTAAAAATTTAAAGCTTATTCATTTTAGCCAAACTTAAATTCACTTCAATTTTAGCCTGCTGAGCCACTTTATCGCGTACAATACCCGGAATATCTATTTTATAATCAGTTAAATTTAAACTAATGCTGGTTTTAGCTGCTGAAACTATACCGTTTGAGACAGTCAACGTTCCAGTTGTACTAACTTTATTCGTTACACCGTGTAAGGATAAAGACCCTTCAATATGAACAGGATAAGCACCATCTTTTTGTAAATTCACATTTTTAAAATCAGTAACACTACCTTGGAAATTAGCTTTTGGGTATTTGTGCGATTCAACATAGTTCTCGTTAAAATGCTCCTCCATTAATGCGCGTTCGAAATGAAAACCTTTTAATAGCACTGCCATTTCTACTGAACCATTTGAAGCATCTAAAACAAACACACCTTTATTAGTTGAACCTTCAATTTTTTCTGGTGAATTTGCAGATGTGGCATTAAATGAAACTTTGCCATCTTTGGTGAAAAATTTTTGTGCACTGACAACATGAATAGTTAATGCGATAGCAAGAACTGATAAAAACAAACGCTTGATTTGATTCATAATAGATCTATTTATATTTCGACAAATTTGACGCAAAATTTTACTTAAAGCAAATTTTAAAACACGCTTTAACGCAAGATTAACCTCATTTATAAAAAGTGTTAACTAAAAGAGGGCAAAAAAAAAGAGGAAAAATTAATTTCCTCTTCATCTAAAACAAAAATGAAAAACTTAACCCATCTTTAAGGTATTATATTTGAATACACTTTTTGCACGTTTAAGAAATTATTTAAACTTATTTCTTTCGGCAAAATTAACTTATTTTCGCCTGAAAACAAAAAATTTAAATTAGTTCTAATTTTAAGACAATGCAAACTTAATAAACGTTGCCCGAAAAAAAAAAAATTTTGTTCAACTAAATTCAATAATATTGAAAATTTCTTAAAACATTGACTAACAATACTTGAATTGGTTTAAACACGTTATTTGTTTTCATAAAAAAAATTATTTTTTAGAATCATTTTCAGTTTTTAATGCACTTATTGCAATTTTACACAAATTTTTAAAAACTAATGACGTATCCCGAAATTCAAGCGCTCTCAACAGAAATTACTTCACAAAGTTATTTCATCGAGCGCATTAAAACAGAAACAGCTAAAGTTATTGTTGGTCAGGAAAATATTATTGAAAAACTTTTGATCGGTTTACTTTCCGAAGGACATATCCTTTTAGAAGGTATGCCTGGTTTGGCTAAAACTTTAGCAATTAAAACGTTGGCTCAAACGGTTTCTGCTAGTTATAGCCGCATTCAATTCACACCCGATTTATTACCTGCTGATATTACAGGAACTTTAATTTATTCACCGCGTGGTGTTTTTGAAGTAAAGAAAGGTCCAATTTTCGCCAACTTCATTTTAGCTGATGAAATTAATCGCGCACCTGCTAAAGTGCAATCGGCGCTTTTAGAAGCTATGCAAGAAATGCAAGTCACAATTGGCGATACAACCCACAAATTAGATTCGCCGTTTTTAGTTTTAGCTACGCAAAATCCTGTTGAGCAAGAAGGTACTTACCCTTTACCCGAAGCACAACTCGATAGATTTATGCTGAAAGTAAAAATTACTTACCCAAATATGGACGAAGAGCGACAAATTATTAGGCGTCAATTTAATAGCGACGAAACTAAAGTCAATGTTGTAGCGCATACTTCTGATATTTTGCAAGCACGCACACTCATTCAACGCATTTACATCGATCCTAAAATTGAGCAATATATTCTCGATTTGGTTTTTGCAACACGTAAACAACTAAAAGGCAGCTCAATTAAAAACGAAAGTTACATCCGTTATGGAGCAAGTCCAAGAGCGAGTATAGCTTTAGCTAAAGCAGCTAAATCATTGGCTTTCATGTGCGGTAGAGGTTATGTCATTCCTGAAGATGTGCGCTCGGTAAGTGCTGAAGTTTTGCGCCATCGCATCGGATTAACTTTTGAAGCCGAATCAGATAATGTTTCGACGGATGATATTATTTATCAAATTTTGGATAGGGTAGTAGTACCTTAAATAGCAACGAGCCATGAGCTTTGAGCAATGAGCCTTCTTAGACTGCATTAAGCTCATAGCTCATAGCTCATAGCTCATAGCTCAAAAATGGAAAGTTCAGAAATTCTAAAAAAACTTCGACGGATTGAGTTGCGCACCAAGAATTTATCGACGCAACTTTTCAGTGGCGATTATTCTTCTGTATTCAGAGGAAAAGGTATGACTTTTAATTCTGTGCGAGCCTATACTTATGGCGACGATGTCAGAAATATTGACTGGAACGTAACTGCTCGTACGGGCACACCCTTTATCAAAATTTTTGAAGAAGAGCGCGAGTTATCACTTATGTTTTTGATAGATGTGAGTGGCTCGACTTTTTTCGGTACACAAAGTCAGTTTAAAATTGATTTAATGACAGAAATTTGTGCTACTTTGGCTTTTTCTGCTGCTTTGAATAATGATAAAACGGGCGCTATTTTTTATGGTGCTTCACTCCAAAAGTATATTCCGTTGAAAAAAGGTCGTGATAATATTTTGCGCTTCATTCAGACTTTTTTAAACCTTAAACCTGATAATATTGAAACAGACTTAGAAAAAAGTATCATTTATTTAAATTCTATGCTCAAACACCGCAGCGTAGTTTTTATAATTTCCGATTTTCTAAACGATGGATACGCTAAAGCACTTCAACAATGTGCTTCTAAACACGACGTTATCTGTATTAGTATTTCCGATAAAACTGACCGTACTTTACCTTATATTGGTAAACTCAATGTGGTTGATGCAGAAACGGGTCGTCTGTTTAAAATTAATACAAATGATTCTGATGTAACTAATACTTTTACGCGTTATTATGCAGAACGCCAAAGTTATTTGGAGCTAGCAGTTAAAACTGCTGGCGGAAATTTAATATATTTGGATACAACTGATAATTATGTTAAAACGCTTCAACAGTTTTTTAATAACCGCAGAAATAGAAGATGAAAACTAAAAAAAAATTTGTTAATCTAATGCCGCAATTACATTCTCTCGAAGGGCGACCGCAAGGGTCGCCCCTACATCAGTCAATAAAATTCATTCTAATGCAATATTGCAATAAAAAAAGAATTCAAAGACGAAATGATGTAGGGGCGACCCTTGCGGTCGCGCTTCAAGAGAATGTGATATTAAAACCCGCAAGGTTTTTTGCGATAGTTATTTTTCTATTTGTTGCATTCTCAACTCATGCACAATCGCTAACGAAAGCTGCGACGATGAAAAGCACAACATCGAGCGATACAGTCAACATTACAGAACCATTTGAAGCTATTGTTGAACTCAATTTAAGTGCAGGTACGCGATTTGATTCTTCGTATGAAGTCTGTGCTTTCGATACCACTTTCGATGTAGCAACAAGTTATTGGGAAACCAAAGATGGATTTAAATGGCAAAATAAACTGCTTATAACGGCTTGGGACACTGGTAAAATAAAAATTGTTACTTCTGCGAAAATAAAATCGGATACAGATACTAATTTCAAGATTATTACAAATTCGTTTTTTGTTACGGCGAGATATCCCACTGAGATTGACTCAATGAAACAAATTTTACCCATAAAAGACATCATAAAAGAACCTACCTACATTACTGACTATATTCTCCAATATGCTTTGCCATTTATTTTAACTATTTCGATTGTTGGATTATTTTGGTATTTATTCAAAAGGTATAAAAAAAGCCGCGAAAACAAAAAAAATTATAAAGGACCATACCTTTCGCCATATATGAAAGCAATAAAAAATATTGAAGCACTTAAAATTCCTTTATTGATGCCCGAAGTGGATGATTTTTTTAATAAGGTTTCAAAGGAAGTTAGGCTAGCACTTTACGATGCTGAAAATATTTTTACATTGCACAAAACTACTACTGAAACAGTGGTTCAGTTACAACTAAAAAAGTTCACCTCTTCGCAAATAGAGACACTAAAACAAATTCTCTCATCAGCCGATATGGTTAAGTTTGCACAGATGCAACCACCACAAACTATCTGCTCCGATTTTAAAAATACAGTTTTGGCTTTACTTCGAGAGTTAGAGAATAATAAAAAATGAGGTAATTCTGGCAGGATATTTCCCGTAGAAATCGCAGAAATTTAACGCAGAAAATTGCTGAAAGGAGATAATTACTGTGTTTATGCGAATTTCCGCTGAAATTTCTGCATTTTCCGCGGGAAATTAAAAAGCACATAAGTAATTACCAAATTAGAAACATTTACCAATTAATCTTAACCAATTTAAATTGTTTAATACCTTCGCTCGAAACAAATAGTTCATTAGGTGCCGTCTGAATAGCATTTCGAAAAGCTAAGTTCAAACCTTTACCTTTAATATTCAATCCTATACTGTGTTGAACTACGCCATTGTTTTGAATTTTATATTCTTCAACCCATGATTTCGTTGCTGCATTGGTATTAAATAACACTTTTAGCTCCTTTGGCGTTTTCATTAGTGTAAAGGAAGAGAAGCGTCCTTCATCGCCCTCAGAATTTTGTTTTTTAACGTAAACGTGAGTTGATTCTTTGTTGCCACTCGTATCGAAAGACATCGAAAACATATTATTGTAAAAAAAATCAATTTCAGTGCTATGCAACCAACTTCCGCGCCAATATTGGTACCTTTCGAAGTGTGATTGTTCGAAAAATACGATTGTACTACCGTTAGTTTGGTGATTAATATTCCTAACTTTCAAATTCTTAATCCCAATGTTTCTTTTAACTTTCTTGCCAAAAAATGCAGTCACAAAATTATTATCAAAAGGCACGAGGCTAAATTTATAGTTCAAAGGCGCAAATTGAGGAATCGATAAATAATAAATTCCATTCGATACTTTATGATTTTGATTTGAATAAGTGCCAAATCCGATAATTTGTTTTTTTACATTATCGAAACTGAAATTGGCTTGTTTTGAATTTAGTTTTGAACCTGTAATTTTGAAATCAATAATTGAATTGTTTTTATCGTATTGGATGACATCTATTTGCTTATTTTTGCCGCCAGCTCCGCTTTTTTCATCAGTAATAAAAAAGGCAGTACCATCATTTGTTAAAACCCAATGCCGAAATAATTCTTCTTTAGATACAGGTTTTTCTCTAATGTTGTATTTCCAAATACTTTTCATTGAATCAAGGCTGAACGCACACAAAATATTATGAGCTGAAATATCGGATGAAGTAACAGACAATAAAACTTTTTTATCTTCAGAAATAAACTTTTCTATTCTGTGATTAAAATGTTTTGACTGCCAAACGGATAGTATCGCTGAATCTAAAAGTTTTACCTGATTATCAAATTTTAAAACTTTAATATAATCTATGCTATCTTTTTGAATAAATACGACAACACAAAATGATTCCAAATTTGGAATTAATTCTAACACAATAACTTTAGCGTTTCTTTCAATAATTTCGTCTTTACTCCATATTTTTTTCAAATTTTCGTTGAGTGCTTCAACTTTTAATTTTTCATTTTGCCAAGAAAAAAAAAGATAGTTCGAATTTATTTTAGGAGAAACTGAATAACCTTCTAAATTTTCCATATTATAATATAGCGGTTCGGAGACAGTAATTTTTTGAGCAAATAAATGACTTACTCCAGCTATTAACAGAAGTACAATTGATTGCCTTATTTTAAAACTTTTCATAAATTAGAAATTTAGGAGTGACTTACCACGTAATTTTAACCAATTTAACCTGTTTAGAGCCTTCGCTCGGTATTAAAATTTCATTCGAACCCGTTTGAATGGCATCCCTGATGCGCAAATTCATATCTTTTGCTTCAGTATTTAGCACGACATGTCGATCTATTTCACCGCCGTTTTTAATAATATATTCGTAAACATTCGTGTTTCTCGCTACATCTTCATTAAAAATTAATCGAAGTGCACTCGGCGAACGCATAACAAAGAAAGAAGAAAAACGTGCTTCATCGTCTTGTGAAATTTGGTGTTTTACATACACTTGCGACCATTCTTTGTTACCAGCACTATCGAGCGATATAGAGAACATATTGTCGTAATAATAATCCATTGCATGATAACCTCGAACAACAGAAGCGTTGCTGAAAGAAGTAGTACCGACAGTTGAACGCTCAGCAAATCGCGTTTTTTCTATCATAGCAACTACGCCACCATCTGACCGATTTATTATTTTTTGAACTTTTAAATCATCTAAACCTTTATTGTCGGTAATTTTTCTGCCTGTGAAAGATGTGACAAAATCATCTGTGAAGGGTGTTATTTGCCAAATGGCTTGAGTTGAATTTGATTCTGGAATTGACAAAAAGTAAATGCCATTTGCACGTCCATTATTTTTTATAGAATAGCAACCTACAGAAATGAGTTTTTTGTTTTTATTGTCGAACAAAAATAAAGCATGGTGGGGAGTTAAGTCACCTGCTGTAATTTTAAAATTGTTAATTTTTTCATCGAGGCTAAATTGTAAGACGTTGAACTGTTTTGTTTTTTTTGTTGGACCCGCTTCATCTGAAAAATAGTATGCTTTACCTTCATTAGTTACAAGCCATTGCTGAAAATGATCTTCCAAATCATTGTTTTTGTCTTTCCATTTAACATTCCATAAGGGTTTAAGCGAATCTAAGCTAAATGAACAAGCCAATTTTTCGCTGAAATATCCCGAGTTCAAAGCTAACATTACGCGTTTATCATCAGAGATAAATGTTTCAATTTCTGGTTCGTTTAATTGAGTTTTCCAAATGCAGACTGTTGATGAATCTAAAAGTTTAGCTTGCCCGTCAAACTTTAAAACTTTTATAAAATTATTGCCTTTTTTACGCATTCGGGCTATAACACAAAAGGAGAGTTTGCTCGGTATTACATCGAGTATTTTGACGTCGTATTTTTTGTCGATTGTAATATCTTTTTGCCAAATACTTCGTAAACCATTATCAAGTGAATTAACGCTTAGATACGCTTCATGCCAAGAAAAGAACAAATATCTGTCGTTTATTTTTGCAGAAAACGCATAGCTCTCATCTTTAAAAATATTTATTGGCTCCGAAACAGTAAGTTGTTGTGCATTACTATTACTTATAGTTGATAAAAATCCAAAAACTATAAAAATTTTTAAGAAAAAGTGGTACATAGCTTCGTTAGGTGTTAGGTATTAATTGTTAGGTGTTATGTATTAAGTATTAGAAAGTAGATTTTATGAATTAGATTTTAGCACTTAATATCTAACACTTAATACTTAATACTAAATTACTCAAGTTTTCTGAATTTCAAGTTATTTCTTCTATCCAAACAAAAAAATTATAGAAATTGTGCTATTTTAGAAAATATTTGTCTAAAAATTACGCTTTAACATTGAATTGAGAAAGTCATTATTAAATCTGCTTTCATTTTAGATACTTCTCTCTAAATTTGCACCTTAAACACATTCTACAATTATGAAGTCAAGTTTAAAGTTTAATAATCTGAGCATTGCATTATTTTTCAGTTTCTGTACTTTCGCACTTAGTGCACAAAAAAAAGCAGAAACAAATGCTACTAAAAATGTAACTCTAATATGTACATTCGATAATTGTTCGGCAGTAGATTCTTTTACGCTTTACGAAATTACTGGATTGACTCAAGTTCCGTTTGCAAAAGGAGTGACAAAGGGTGATGGCGTAGTGACTTTTAATTTTAAGCAACTTAATTCACCTTCTTTCTTTGCGCTTGGCGTTAACGATGATGTCAAACGGCTGAAAATGCTCATACTCGGTACAGAAGCTAATGTTAGAATCTCTGGACCTTGTTTCGATATGTCGGTAGCAGAAGTTAAAGAATCGAAAATTAATTTGAATTATGAGAAAGCGATGCGTCGCGCGAACGAATTGAAAACCCAAATGTATGCTGTAACGAATGATTTTAGAGCGAATTTTAGCGACCCAGAAAAACGCAAGAAAAATGAAGCGGCTCTAAAAGCTTGTGATGATGCAAAGTTGGCTTTTTTAGATTCAGTTAAAAAGGAAAATCCCACTTTGCATAAAATTATTGCACTCCATACCTATACAAGTTTTCAGAACGATCCTCAAAAATCGAAATATGCCGACGAGATTGAATACTTCGGGAATGCTTATTTTCAGCATGCTAATTTGAGCGATACTTTGTACAACCAAATTCCATTATTGGTTGGTGCCATCAGGAGTTATGCTGCAGTTTTAACGATGCCTGAATTACAGCTCGATAAAAAGAAACAACAAGTTTATTTCGATGCAGTTTTGAATAAATTTCAAGCAAAAAGTAGTGCGTATAAGTTTGCTTTAAGCGGTATTGTTTTAGCCTGCATGGAGCGAAACAGCTCGTTATTAATTCCGTATGGTGAGCAATATTTAAAAAACTTTGCACAAGATCAATCTGATTTTGCTTTGTCCTTGAGCAATACAATTTCAACCATGCGCGCACAAATGATTGATATGCCTGCACCCGAAATTGCGCAAACCGACACATCGGGAGTAATCAGAAAATTAAGCGATTTAAAAGGCAAATACGTTTTACTCGATTTTTGGGCGAGTTGGTGCGGACCTTGCCGCAGAGAAAATCCGAATGTCGTGAATTTATACAAAAAATACCACGAAAGAGGCTTCGAAGTTTTTTCTGTCAGTTTAGACAGAGATAAAGCACCTTGGATAAAAGCTATTCACGACGATGGTTTACTTTGGAGTAATCACGTCAGCGATTTACAATATTGGAGCAATGCTGCAGCCCGCGCTTATGGCGTTCAAAGTATTCCACGCACATTATTGATTGATAAACAAGGTGTCATTTTAGCTCAAAATTTACGTGGCGAAGAACTCGTAGCCAAAATTAAAGAGTTGATGGGGGAGTAAAGAGATATGACTATCAGTTATACCACTTCGGCACACAAAAAAACAAATTATTGGTTTCGTCGCATTCTTCGGTGATGACATCGAAAGCATCGAGTTGCAGGATGATAACGCCGCTGAATCTATTTTTCTTTTCAAGGCTCAGTTTATGCTTAAAAATTAAAACTTCATCAGGGTTCAAAATACCGTTTTTATTTTTTGTTTTTTCTGTAATGAAAAGGCCATCTGCCATTATTGCGCCACGCGTGAGTCGTTTTGTACCCGAAAATAAAAAGTTAATAGCGACATTATCTTCAACTGATCGCGTTTGACCCCATAAATTGACGGGCATTGTGCCTGCATTTTTGACTGAAATTTCTAATTCAATGTAATCGGGTGTGATATTTAAGACTTTGACGGTATCAAAGACTAAGTCGATGCACGTATCGTTAAGGTTATAATAGTTTTTAGCATCCAATTTATTTGTTGAAACTAAAGAGCTCCAAAATATAAACCCTAAAATTAGCTTAAAAATGTATTTCGAAAAATGACGCATTGAATCGGTATTTATTATTTTCACTGTATTTTGCCTCAAAATAACACAGTTACTTCATTGTTCACCAATAAATACGCAGATTTAACGAATTTGGCTGATAAATACGTATTTTTTTTATTCTTGGAGTTTAAAGTTAGCTTCTTGGAAATCCATGATTCTTTTAATCTTGGTCAAAATTACTCAACCGCCATAATATCTAAAGGTCTATTAATGCTTTCTTGCAAAGAAATAAATGTTTCTGTGCGTTGCACCCCCACAATTTTCTGCATCTTATCGTGCAAAACTGTTCTTAAATGTGGCGTATCGCGACAGATAACTTTAGCAAAAATGCCATAAGCACCGGTTGTATAATTAGCTGAAATAATTTCAGGAATTGTTTTAAGCTGATCCGAAACAGATTCATACATCGAACTCGATTCGAGGTGAATGCCGATGAATGCTGTTACATCGTATCCTAATTTTGTATAATCAATTGAAATAGTTGAACCAACCACCACACCCAATTCTTCCAAACGATTCATTCGAACATGAACAGTACCGCCTGATACACGAATTTTTTTAGCAATATCCGTATAAGGTGTATTCGCATTTTTCATCAAAACAGCTAAAATCTTTTTGTCAACTTCATCAAAATCGAGCGCCTTATTCATAAGTTGTTAAATTTTCTCTTTTCGCGAGACCAAAATACTTATTTAACTCAAAATAAAAACTATAATTTAGTAAAAGTAACAAATAAATCTCGAATTATGCATGTTTGTTTAATCGTTTGTTATAAAAAAGCGATATTTGTGCCAGATTTTCTTCAACTATAATTTATGAGTGAGCCTAAACTCGGAACTAATAATTCAACCCTTCAAAAATATTTACCCATCTTACTCGCTTTGGCAGTTGTTTTAGGAATTTGGGGCGGTTTAAGAATGCAGAATGATGTTTTTTTTAAGCGTGTTAAAAGGAAAGCTGGTTCTAATGAGGTTCAGAAATCCGTATATCAGGGTCGAGTAGATGAGATTTTAAGTTATATAGATGCTAAGTATGTTGAGTCAGTGGATGATTCATCTATCGTTGATTTAGCGCTCAATAATGTATTGCAAAACTTAGATCCACACTCTGCATATATTCCTTCCACCGATGTTAAAATTCAAAATGAGATACTAGAAGGCGATTTTAACGGAGTGGGTTGTGAAACGAATTTTTATAACGATACAGCGACTGTTGTTAATGTTTTTTTAGAAAGCCCTGCCGAACAAAATCAAATAGTTGCGGGTGATAAAATTTTGGCTGTCAATGAGTTTTCCGCCATTGGAAAAAATAACCGGTGGCTTCAAAATTGGTTACATGGTGAAACTGAAAGTTTGGTTAAACTCAAAATACAATCCTATAACGGTGCCGTCAGAGAACTTTCTGTTAAAAAAGAAAAAATAACTATTCATTCCATTCCGGCTGCTTATAATATTGACAATGAGACTATGTATGTAAAGTTGGCACATTTTAATAAAAATACAACCAACGATTTTATTCAAACCGTAGATAAACTTTCAGAAAAAAAGAAAAAAAACCTTATTCTCGATTTAAGAAACAACCCAGGTGGTTATTTAGAAAAAGCAATAGATATACTGTCTCAAATTTTTCCTGATAAAGACAAATTGATGTTGTTCACTGAGGGTAGAACTGTTCATCATAAAGAATATAAATCGACTGGAAGACAATTTTTTCCAATAAATAAAGTAGCAATTCTCATAAACAATGGGACAGCCTCTGCGGCAGAAATCGTCGCGGGCGCTGTACAAGATTACGATCGCGGTATAATTATTGGTCAACGTTCGTTCGGAAAAGGTTTGGTGCAAGAACCATATATTCTACGCGACGGCTCCGAACTTCGCCTTTCTGTGGCGCGGTATTACACACCTTCGGGCAGATGTATTCAACGACCCTATAGAGGTAAATCAAGGAAAGAATATATTTCGGAAGGTAAATCGGATTCATTATTCAATGCTGCACTTACCCAAAGAACGCAATTCTCGTTCGATAATCCCGATACCGTCATTTTTCACACAGCAAATGGTCGAATTGTTAAAGCAGGTGGTGGCATCAGACCCGATATTGAAATTAAAGCGGAGACGATTACACCCAATCCAGATTTTAATTCTGTTAAGCCTTTGTGCGCCGTTTTTGCTAAACAATATTTTGATAAAATAAATACAGACCCACAGATTTCCAAAATTTCTAATTTGACTGAGTTTATTCACAATGTTTCAATCTCTGCACCTGTATTCACTAATTTTTTAAGTTTCTCAGAAAAAACGCTTCATAAAAAACTCGACTTTTCCATCTCAGAGCGTGTTGAATTGATTAAACTAATTGAAGCACATTGTGCCGCTTTAAAATTTGGTGCCAATGCTTTTTATTCCTATCTCAATAATGAAAGCCCAGAAATGGCAGAAAGCATGAATTTTTTTAAATCGGATGCACCTCTTAAATAGTGACAGTTGACTGTTGTTGGTTTATGGTTGTCTGAATCGCTGATTACACAGATTGAAGGAATTTTTACAGATGTGACATTACCAAAACGAGAGGTCTTATCTGTCATTTTCTGCGTAATCTGTGTAATCCGCGATTCAGACAACGAATAACTATGTAAGAACAACTATCAACTATTTAACGAAATCATAACTTTTACTTTTGTTAACTGTAAGTCAATTAGAGAAGTTATAATTGTATTTTTGCGCCTCAAAAGTTTCGAAATAATTATTAATTGAATTTGAATATCGAATCACCAATGTTTTTTTCTAAGAAAAAATTTAAAAACGTAATTAAATATTTTTTTGCGATTCTGTTAACAGCAGTTTTTTTTACAAAAGTTTTTTCTCAAACTACACCTGAAGTACTCAATCTTACTTTAAAAGATTTAGATAAAATTTTTCTTGAGAAAAACTTAGCACTCATTGTATCTAAAGCGAATGTTGATATCAATCGCGCTTATAAAAGTCAAGCACTTTTATGGGATAATCCGCAAATTAGTACAGAGATTGGTTCATTCAATTTTGGGCAAACCAACTATGGCGACGCAGGTTTTCAGCAAATTTACGGACAAGTTTCGCAACTGATTAAATTGGCGCAGAAGCGGCAGAAGTTGGCAGATATTTCTGAGTTTACTGCTCAATTCACTGAGGCGCAATTCTACGATTTAATGCGCGCTTTGAAACACCAAGTGCACGCCGATTTTTACGATTTAGCTGCCACTGAAACAAAATTGAAATGGTACAGTGAACAAATTGCTATTTTCAATAAAATTATTGATGCCAACCGAACGCAATTTAAAGCAGGTAATGTAGCAGAAAAAGAAGTTGTTCGATTATTGGCTCAACGTGTGCAACTCCAACACGATTCGGCGGAGTTAAATCGCGGGAAAATTGCGCTTAATGCCGATTTAAAAACGTTGTTGGCTTCTAAGAATGAAATTGAAGTAAAGCCGCAATTACCCACAATTAATTTAAACACATCTGATGTCGTTTTAGCTGATTTAATTAGCTATGCTATTGCAAACAGACCTGATAATAAAGCGGCTACATTGAATATGCGCATTCAGGAAAAAAACCTCGTGTATCAAAAATCTTTGGCTGTTCCCGATTTAACGCTTGGGCTTTCTTTCTCGCGAACTGGTTCGTACATTAATAATTATCTCGGCGTTCAAGCGGGCATTCCATTGCCGATTTTAAATAAAAATCAGTTTAACATCAAAGCGGCTGAATTAAGCATAAAACAACAAGAAGCGCAACAAGAAGCAACTTCTGTGCAGATAAGTAGTGATGTAGTCAATGCATACAGAAAAATGCTCGATTTGCAACGCTGGAAAAATAGTGAAGCCGCTCAAGCCTACGCCGATTACGAAAAATTTTATAACCAAAATGTCGTCACCTCGTTTGAGAAACGGTTACTTACATTGATTGAATTTATTGATTATTTTCAAACTTACCAGCAAAATAAATTTCAGACAATTGATAACGATTTACAAACCATACAAGCAGCTGAAACTTTAGAGTTTGTGGTTGGTAAGGAATTGTTTACTAAATAACAATTGTCTGAATCGGGATTTAAAGATTCTCAGGATTGCGATTTATAATTAAACAATCCTATAAATCCTAAAATCCTGAAAATCCAGATTCAGACGATTTAACATCAATAAAAATTATGACAAAAAATATGATTTTTCCATTCAAATCTAACAATTTTCAGTCTGCCATTTGCCATTTGCCATTTGCCTTTTGCCTTTTGCTTGTTTCGTGTACACCCAACAAAGAAGCCCCAAAAGCTGAAGCGACTAACAAGAAGGCAGAAGATAAAACTGTTTTCTGCGTTTCCGATACGCTAAAAAGTATGATTCAGATAGGAACAGTGAGTTTGGAGCAGATCCAAGACGTGTTACAAGTGGCGGGCGAAGTGACTTTTAATCAAGATAAAGTGGTGCGCGTTATGCCTCTAACATCTGGGCAAGTATTAGATGTTTCTGCTAATTTAGGTTCTTATGTTAATAAAGGGCAAGTTTTAGCGACTATTAAAAGTTTTGAAAATGTCAATAATGCTTCGGATCAGAGGTATGCACAAGCCGAAGTGGCAATTTCGAAAAAGAATTTAGAAGCTACTGAAGGATTATTTAAATCGGGTTTAGCATCTGAACGCGATGTAGCAACTGCAAAACAAGAATACGAAAAATCGCTAACCAATGCTGAGCGGGCTAAGAACGTTTCGAATATTTATGGCGATAGAAACGCACAAGGCGAAATCGTAGTTAAAGCGCCTATCAGCGGCGTAATAACGGAAAAGAAAATTGCAGCAGGCTCGTATGTCCGTTCCGACAATGCGGATAATTTATTTACTATTGGCAGTATTGATGATGTTTGGGTAATGGCAAATATTTTTGAAGCAGATATGAGTCGCGTAAAAGTGGGTTACGAAACAGAAATTACGACACTCGCTTATCCCGATAAAGTTTTTCATGGTAAAATAGATAAATTGGGTGATATGCTCGACCCAACCAACAAAGCATTGCGTGTTCGTATTCGACTTTCAAATAAAGATAGGTTGCTCAAGCCTGAAATGTTTACGAATGTAAAAATCACGAATGTTCAAGGATTCAAAGCTTTGGAAGTTCCTTCATCAGCCGTTTTATTTGATTATGGTAAAAATTTTGTCGTCAAATACAGAGATGTCTGTAATATAGAAGTGACTGAAGTTAAAATTCTAAAGACGCTGGGCGAGAAAACTTATTTATCAAGCGGCGTGGCTGTAGGTGAACAACTTATAACCAAAAATCAGTTACTCATCTATAATGCACTTAAGAAATAGTTGTTCGTTGAATTAAACAACCTATTAGGTGCGAAGCTCTTATTAGGTTTATTAATCGTAATTCAAACCTAATAGGAGTTTCGCACCTAATAGGTTGACCACTCATTACTCACCACTCATCATTGTTATCGTGAATAAGCTCATTTTCAATATCATAAATTTCTCATTACGTAAACGTATTACAGTATTTTTTTTAACAGCTGTAATGATTGTTATTGGTGTGTTTAGTTATTTAAATACGCCTATCGAAACTTTTCCGGATGTTACAAACACACAAATAATTGTAATTACGCAATGGCCCGGACGCAGCGCAGAAGAAGTTGAAAAATTTATTACAGTTCCGTTGGAAACAGCATTCAATGGAATTCAGAAGAAATCTAATTTAAGAACAACTTCGAGTTTTGGATTATCGTATTTGCGCATCATTTTTGATGATGATGTTGACGATGCTTTTGCGCGCCAACAAGTTTTGGCACGCATTGGAAACGTCGATTTGCCCGAAGGCATCAAACCAGAAGTTGAACCACCTTATGGTCCGACGGGTGAAATTTTTCGCTATACGCTCACATCGAACACCAAAACTACGCGTGAACTTTATACGATTCAAGATTGGGTTTTAGACCGTGCATTCAAACGCGTTGCAGGTGTTGCCGATGTGAATAGTTTTGGAGGCGCTGAAAAATCGTACGAAATTGAGGTTAATCCGCGTGTATTAAGCGATTATAGTTTAACGCCAATAGATGTTTATAATGCCATTCAAAAATCGAATGTCAATGTTGGTGGAGATGTTATAACAAAAAACGGACAATCGTATGTAGTTAGAGGTATTGGTTTACTCGATGATATCCCTGATATTGAAAACGTGATTGTAACTTATAAAAATAGAGTGCCCGTTATTGTTCGCAATTTAGCAAAAGTTACAGAAGTTGGTAAGCCGCGATTAGGTCAAGTGAACAGAGATACGAAACAAGATGTTGTTGAAGGAATTGTTGTAATGATTAAAGGCGCAAATCCGACGGAAGTTTTAGCTGCTGTTCGGAAAAAAGTAGATCAACTCAATGTTCAGTTGAAAAAAGAGGATGTTAAACTCAATGTATTCTATGATAGAACAAATCTCATGGAATTTTGCACAGAAACTGTTATCCATAATCTCATTGAAGGCATTTTACTCGTAACGTTCATTGTTTTAATATTTATGGCAGATTGGCGAACAACTGTAACCGTGAGTATTATCATTCCACTTTCACTCCTTTTTGCTTTTACGATGATGCGTTTGCGCGGAATGACCGCGAATTTGCTGTCAATGGGTGCTATTGACTTCGGAATAATTATAGATGGAGCTGTTGTAATGGTCGAAGGTTTGTTTGTTGCTTTAGATCATAAAGCGATTGAAGTTGGTATGCAACGCTTCAATAAAATGGCAAAACTGAGTATTTTTCGTAATGTGGGTTCTGAAATGGGTAAAGCGATATTTTTCTCAAAACTCATTATTATCACTTGTTTAATTCCCATTTTTGCTTTTCAGAAAGTGGAAGGAAAGATGTTTTCGCCATTGGCATGGACGCTTGGATTTGCACTATTGGGCGCATTGCTATACACACTTACGCTTGTGCCAGCCATGTCGAGTTTTTTATTAAATAAGAATGTTCGAGAAAAACATAATTTCTTTGTTGAAGGCATCAATAAATTTTTTACTTGGCTGTTCGATATCACTTTCAATAACAAAATAACAAGTTTATTGGTAGCAGTAGGTATTATGGCACTCGTTTTCTTTTCTACGCGCTATCTCGGTTCAGAATTTTTACCTGCGTTGGATGAAGGCGCATTATGGGTTAAAACACAGCTACCCATGAGTGCTTCTTTAGATGAATCTATTGAGGTTTCGAATAAAATGGTGTCAATATTGAATAAATTTCCAGAAGTGAAACAGACGCTTTCACAAATTGGAAGAACAAACGATGGAACTGACCCGAAAGGGTTTTTTAATGTTGAAATTCAAGTTGACCTTAAACCCAAGAAAGAGTATCGTCAAGGCGTAACCGAAGATAATTTAATCGATTCGATAGATGCACAAATGAAAAAACTTCCGGGCATTATTTTTAATTATTCTCAACCTATCAGAGATAATGTTGAAGAAGCAGTTGCAGGTGTGCCGGCATCGATGGCAGTCAAAATTTTTGGAACTGATTTTAACACACTTGATACCTTGTCGCAGCAAGTTATGGAAATTTTGAAAGGCGTTAAAGGGGTTGAAGATTTAGGTATTTTGCAAAATTTAGGTCAACCTGAATTTAGAATTGAACTTGATCAGAAAAAAATGGCATTTTATGGCGTAAATACTGCCGATGCACAAGCGGTTATAGAAATGGCAATTGGTGGAAAAGCCGCTTCTACACTGTACGAAGGTGAGCGCAAATTCGATATTCGTATCCGTTTGCCTAAGCAATTTCGCGATGACCAATCAAAAATTGAGGATTTATTAGTGCCGACTGCTGATGGCTCACAAGTGCCTTTGAAAAACATTTCCGATATAACATTAAAAACAGGACCTGCGTTTATTTATCGCGATAATAATTCGCGCTATATTGCTGTCAAATTTTCTGTTCGTGACCGCGACTTAGGATCTACTATAAAAGATGCGCAAGCACAAGTAGAATCAAAACTTCAAAAACAAGAAGGATATTCACTCACTTGGAATGGTGAATTTGAAAACCAAGAACGCGCTTTACATACTTTGTCTCAAGTTGTTCCTGCGTGTTTATTGGCAATTTTGCTTATTCTATTTGTTATGTTTGGTAATATGGGGAATGCTATTTTAGTTTTAATGAACGTTCCATTTGCGCTCATTGGAGGCATATTAGCTTTGCATATTACTAAAATGAACTTTTCTATTTCGGCAGGTATTGGTTTTATTGCATTGTTTGGTGTATGTATTCAAAATGGTGTAATTCTGCTAAGTGTTTTTGAGAAAAATTTAAAAGCGCGTATGCCACTAAATCAAGCCATCAGAGATGGTGTTCGATCGCGCATCAGAGCAGTTGTTATGACAGCTATGATGGCTGCGATTGGTTTGATTCCTGCTGCTATTTCAACAGGTATTGGTTCTGAAGCGCAAAAACCTTTGGCGCGAGTTGTTATTGGTGGATTAGTCACTGCTACATTGCTAACTCTGACCATTCTTCCAATATTATACGCCGAGTATTATAAATTAATGCACAAACGTAAATTAAGGAATAAGGCTTTTTAAGGCTGCAAAAGCCTTAAAAACGCCATAAAAGTTTAAATTATGAAAAAAACCTCATTGGACTTCAAATCCAATGAGGTTTTTTTCATAAAAGAATATTGTTGATGTAGATTTGTTTTTTTTACACAATATATGGGTTTTAAAAAAGAATCAAACTATCCTAAAATAATTAATTGTTCGTTGTTCGTTGTTCGTTTGCGAGCAATCTACGACGAACAACGAACAACGAAGAATGAATAAACTTATCTTCAATGTCATAAATTTTTCTCTGCGTCAGCGCTATACAGTTTTCTTTCTAACTGCCATTATGGTAGTCATAGGCGTTTTTAGTTATTTAAATACTCCGATTGAAACTTTTCCCGATGTTACAAACACTCAGATAATTGTTATTACACAATGGGCAGGTCGAAGTGCTGAAGAAGTTGAAAAATTTGTAACGGTACCGTTAGAAACGGCTTTGAATGGCGTACAAAAAAAATCGAATTTACGCACTACATCGAGTTTTGGTTTATCGTATCTGCGCATTATATTTGATGATGATGTAGATGATGTATTTGCGCGCCAACAAGTTTTAGCGCGTATTGGCTATGTGGATTTGCCCGAAGGTATTAAACCAGAAGTTCAACCACCTTACGGACCTACAGGTGAAATTTTTCGCTATACTTTAAGCTCAAGAACTAAATCTTCGCGCGATTTATACACCATACAAGATTGGGTTTTAGATCGTGCATTTAAACGCGTTCGGGGAATTGCTGAAGTGAATAGTTTTGGAGGTGCTGAAAAAACGTATGAAATTTCAATCAATCCAAGAGTATTAAGCGATTACAGCCTCACGCCAATTGATATTTATACGGCGATTCAAAAGTCAAATGTCAACGTTGGTGGCGATATTATAACCAGAAATGGCCAGTCGTATGTTGTGCGTGGCATTGGTTTATTGAATGAAATATCCGATATTGAAAACGTCATTGTTTCTTATAAAAACCGCGTCCCTGTTCTCATCCGAAATGTTGCCAGTGTTACCGAAGTAGATAAGCCACGCCTTGGAATGGTGAATAGAAATACGACACAAGATGTAGTTGAAGGTATTGTAGTTATGCGCAAAGGCGAAAACCCGAGTGAAGTTTTAAAAGCAGTGCGAGAAAAAGTAGCTGAGCTGAATGAAGAATTGGAAACGGAAGATGTTAAGCTCGATGTTTTTTACGATAGAACGAATTTAATGGAATTGTGCACAGAAACAGTGATTCACAATCTCATTGAGGGAATTCTACTCGTAACTTTCATTGTTCTCATTTTCATGGCAGACTGGCGCACAACCATAACTGTGAGTATCATCATTCCGCTTTCCCTGCTTTTTGCTTTTACAATGATGCGATTAAAAGGGATGACAGCGAATTTACTCTCGATGGGTGCGATTGATTTTGGAATCATCATTGATGGTGCCGTTGTAATGGTCGAAGGTTTGTTTGTAGCTTTAGACCATAAAGCCTTAGAAGTTGGTATGCCGCGCTTTAATAAAATGGCAAAACTGAGTATTTTCAGAAATGTCGGCGCTGAAATGGGGAAAGCGATATTTTTCTCAAAACTCATCATTATTACTTGCCTTATACCCATTTTTGCATTTCAGAAAGTAGAAGGCAAAATGTTTTCGCCTTTAGCTTGGACATTGGGTTTTGCTTTGCTTGGTGCGCTGCTATATACACTCACATTGGTTCCGGCTATGTCGAGTTTTTTACTCAATAAAAATGTACGTGAAAGGCATAATTTTTTTGTTGAAGGTATAAATAAGTTTTTTACTTGGTTTTTTGATATAACATTCAACAATAAACTCGTCAGTGTATTAGTTGCAGTAGGTATTATGGTTGTCGTATTCTTTTCAACTAAATATTTAGGCTCCGAATTTCTTCCTGAATTAGATGAAGGTGCTCTATGGGTTGAATCAGCTTTACCGATGAGTTCTTCTTTAGAAGAATCGACAGAAGTAGGCAATAAAATGGTGGCTATTTTAAATAAATTTCCTGAAGTGAGTCAAACACTCACACAAATTGGCAGAACGAATGATGGTACAGACCCCAAAGGATTTTTTAACGTAGAAATCCAAGTAAATTTAAAACCAAAAGATACGTGGCGTAAAGATGTAACCGAAGAAGAATTGATTGATTCAATTGATGCCCAAATGCAAAAATTGCCTGGCATTGTTTTTAATTATTCTCAACCCATCCGAGATAATATTGAAGAAGCTGTTGCTGGTGTTAATGCTGCGATGGCAGTTAAAATTTTTGGTAAAGATTTTAATACACTCGATACGCTTTCGCAGCAAGTTAAAGAAATTTTATCAACAGTTAGAGGAATTGATGATTTAGGGATACTTAGAAATTTAGGTCAACCAGAATTTAGAATCGAACTCGACCAGAAAAAAATGGCGTTTTATGGCGTTAATACCGCCGATGCACAATCAATTATTGAAATGGCAATAGGAGGAAAAGCTGCTTCTATACTTTATCAGGGGGAAAGAAAATTTGATATCCGCATTAGAGTACCCAAGGAATTTAGAGACGATCAATCTAAAATCGAAAATTTAATTGTGCCTGCCATGGATGGTTCACAAATTCCGCTTAAATCAATTTCAACAATTGGATTAAGAACAGGACCTGCATTTATTTTTCGCGATAATAATTCGCGGTATATTGCTGTAAAGTTTTCTATTCGTGGTCGAGATTTAGGTTCAACCATTGCTGAAGCACAAGAAAAAATGAATGCAAAGTTGAAAAAGATTAAAGGCTATTCACTCACTTGGAATGGAGAATTTGAAAACCAAACACGCGCACTAAAAACGCTATCGCAAGTTGTACCTGTTTGTTTACTCGCTATTTTACTTATTCTATTCGTCATGTTCGGCAACATGGGTAATGCTATGTTGGTGCTTATGAACGTGCCATTTGCACTCATTGGTGGTATTTTAGCATTGCATATCACTAAAATGAATTTTTCTATTTCGGCAGGCATTGGTTTTATCGCCTTGTTTGGTGTGTGTATCCAAAACGGTGTTATTCTTCTTTCCGTGTTTGAGAAAAATTTAAAAGCGCGCATACCTTTAAACGAAGCGATTCGAGAAGGTGTTCGGTCGCGCATACGTGCAGTGGTAATGACAGCCATGATGGCAGCGATTGGATTAATTCCTGCGGCTATTTCAACGGGTATAGGTTCGGAAGCGCAAAAACCTTTGGCGCGCGTTGTTATTGGTGGTTTGGTTACGGCTACGCTGCTCACGCTTACTATTTTGCCAATTTTATACGCCGAATATTATAAATTTATACACAAAAGAAAATCAAAAAAGAAATTGTCTGCGAATAATTAATTTTTAAAATCTCGAATTTTAAAATTGAATTGTGACTAAATTTTACACAATTAAACTTTAAATTGTGTAAAATTTAGTCACATTACTCTCGTTCAAATTTTTTTTCACTTTTCACTTTTCACTTTCCTTCACTCCATCTATACGAAATATTTTCAAACCCTGCTAAATCTAAAGTACGGTCAGTAACTGTTGCGGCTAATTCTTCAAATGTTTTAGGCTGGCTGTAAAAACTCGGCGTTGCAGGACAAATTATTCCGCCGGCTTCGGTTATTGTTTTCATATTATTGATGTGAATGAGACTATAGGGTGTTTCGCGTGGAATTAAAATTAATTTTCGATGCTCTTTTAAAATAACATCGGCAGCGCGCGTGATTAAATCGTTCGAAATTCCCATGGCAATGCGTGCTAATAAACCCATCGAACAAGGGCAAACAAACATCGTATCGTATTTAGCTGAACCACTTGCGAAGGGCGCAAAAAAATTATTGTTTTCATACACATCGAAAGGATATTTATCCCAATGGTTATTTCCAAGTTCATGTTCCCAATTGAGTTTTGCGTTGCTTGTCATAACTATCCCAACAGCTTCAATTTGGTCTGAAAGTTGCAACAAACTATCTAATAGAACTTTTGCGTAAATGGAACCACTTGATCCGCCAATGGCAACAATAACTTTTTTCTTTTCCATAACAATTAACTACTAAATTTCGTTTTAGATTTGCAAGCTCGTATTTAAACACTAAACTTTGTGTTTTGATGCAAATAATTCCACCTAAAATTAAAGAACGTATCATGTTTATTAAAAACTCTCTCAAATTTTTTGCGCTCATCGCAATTTTATCTTTCACGACAACAGCTTTTGAATTACATAAATCTAACCCTGCACCAACACTTAAATGGTTAACTTGGAATGAGGCGGTAGAACTCAATAAAACAGCACCCAAAAAAATTTTAGTCGATGTTTACACTGAGTGGTGTGGTTGGTGCAAGCGCATGGATAAAGATACTTACCAAGATGAAGCCATCGTTAATTATTTAAACGCCAATTACTATTGCGTTAAACTCGATGCTGAAATGCACGAAGATGTGAAATTTAACGACCATATTTTTAAATTTATGAGTGAAGGTAGAAATGGCGTTCACGAATTAGCTGCATCTTTGATGGATAATAATATGTCGTATCCAACTATTGTATACCTCACTCAGAACTTTGAGCGTGTACTTATTTCTCCAGGTTATAAAAAACCTGATGCCCTTTTGCCAGAATTAAAATTCACGGCAGAAGAAATTTACAAGAAAAAATCGTGGCCTGATTATGCTGCGGGAAAGTAGTTATTGAAAACAATTTTCTTCATTTTTGAGTTTATTTATTTTTACTAAAAGAGAGATAATATCAAAAATGAAGAAAATTGTTCTGCTTTTAAAACTGGCTTTTTTTTATTCGTATTTTATTCTTGCGCAAAAAGAAGGTGTAGTTCAAGGTGTAGTAATCAATAAAAACAACCAAGAAACCTTAATTGGTGTATCCTTTGTCGTCGAACAACAGTCGAATATTGGAACAGTTTCTGATACTGCTGGAAAATATTCGCTAAAAATTCCTGTTGGAAGTTATAATATTATTGCGACTTCGATAGGGTATAAGCCACTCACAAAATTTAATGTTGTTGTCACTACGGGTAACGCGAATATCATTAATTTTGAGATGGAACCCGATCAAACTAATTTGAAAGAAGTCAAAATTTCAGTTAACCGTTCAATTGCAGTTGCTACTTTAGAAACACCACTTTCTACACAAAAATTAACGGCAGAAGAAATTCGCAATAACCCAGGTGCTAATTTTGATATTTCGCGTGTGGTCCAATCCTTGCCAGGTGTTGGCATTCCTTTTGGTTCTTCTTCTAATGGACCGCGAAATGACATAATAATTCGGGGCGGTTCACCCAACGAAAACGTTTTTTACCTCGATGGAATTGAAATTCCAGTTCTCAACCATTTTCAAACCCAAGGCAGTTCTGGTGGACCTCAAGGTATTTTGAACGTTAATTTTATTGAAGATGTTCAATTGAGTACATCTGCATTTGAAGCACGTTACGATAACCCTTTGTCATCCGTTTTTCAATTCAAACAGCGTAGCGGAAACGCGGAACGCTTTCAATCGAGCTTGCGATTAAGTGGAACTGAACTCGCAGCTACTTTCGAAGGACCAATTTCAAAAAATACAACCTTCTTAGCATCAGCGCGCAAATCATATTTAGACTTCTTTTTCAAACTCATCGATATTGGTATTCGACCAAATTATTGGGATTTTCAATACAAAGTTCAAACAAAACTTGACTCAAAGACAACTATCACAGCTATTGGATTAGGAGCAATTGATAATTTTTATATCGGAACAACTAAAAAAAATACGCCTGAACAACAATATTTGCGTCGGGAAGCACCATTTATAGACCAATGGAATTATACTGCTGGTTTTACACTTAAAAAATTAATTCAAAATGGCTATTTCAATGTTTCATTGAGTAGAAACGCTTTCGATAACAACGTCCGTCAATACAGTGACCCAGATAATGTTGTTGCCGATAATTTAACGCTTAACACTCAATCGCGCGAAACTGAAAACAAATTACGTTTCGACCTGAATAAATATTACGACGGCTGGAAAGTAAATTATGGCGCTATGGCGCAAATTGATCAATTTACAAATAGCATTTTTGAGGTTGTTCAAAAAGAAACACGCGATGCAAAAGGAAATATTATTCAACCCGCTATAAATGTAAATTACAAAGGTGGAATTGATTTTGCTAAATATGGCGCATTCGGTCAGGTATCTAAATCGTTCGAGAATGAAAAATACGGATTTTCTTTTGGTTTGCGTACAGATATGAATACTTTTACGAATAATGGCAATAATCTACTGAAAACTTTAGCACCACGGCTATCTGGATTTTATGCTTTGAATGATGAATTTAAAATCAATGCTTCTATTGGTCGTTATTCGAAAATACCAGTTTATACTATTCTAGGTTTTCGGGATGCCAACAACAATTTAGTTAATCAAAACTCAGATTATACACTTTCAACACACTATGTTATTGGTCTCGAATATATTCCACGCACTTCGACGCGATTTACCTTAGAAACATTTTATAAAGATTATTCAAACTATCCTCTGAGTGTTTTGACTGGGACTTCATTGGCAAATGTGGGTTCAGATTATAATATTGTCGGGAATGAAGCTATTAAAACAATTGGTGGCGGAAGAACTTATGGTCTTGAATTTTTTTATCAACAAAAATTAATTGAGAAAATTTATTCGGTAGTGAGTATGTCGGTTTTGAGTAGCGAATTTTCTGGCTTAAATGGCGTTTTAGCACCGTCTTCTTGGGATTCAAGATTTATTTTTTCAGGACTACTTGGCAGAAAATTTAAGCAAGGTTGGGAAATAGGTTTAAAATATCGTTTTGCAACTGGCACTCCTTATACACCTTTCGATTTAGCCTCTTCTCTGCGCGACTATTACTACACTGGTATCGGAACTTTAGATTATTCACAACTCAATACTTTGCGCATTGGAAATTTTCAACAATTTGATTTCCGTCTCGACAAATTTATTAATTTTAGTAAAACGACGATTGATTTATATTTAGATGTTTCAAACGCTTTTGGACTTAAAAGTCCACAAAATCCAGTCTATCATTTTAAAAGAACAGACGATGGTTCTGCTTTTGTAACAACTGATGGTAAACCTCTAAACCCTAATGGTTCAAATGCAGTGCTGTATATTGAAGATACAGTTAATAAACAGGCTTTGGTAATTCCAAGTATTGGGTTTTTATGGCAGTTTTAATAAAAAAATGCTGCCTCAATGAGGCAGCACTCGGAAACTATAACAAATCTATTTTTCTCTTCTCACATAATTATCGCGTTCTCTACGGTCGTTATTCTCAACTTTTACAGTTTGACCTGCGTTTTTATTGAATCGTACTGGCTCGAATCTTGGTTGCGTGTTATTAACTTCTTGACGTTGCGGCGCGTGAGATGGCTCAAATCTTGGCGTATTAACAACTTCAGTTTTTTGAGGCGCATGAGCTGGCTCAAATCTTGGTTGCGTGTTATTAACTTCTGGACGTTGCGGCGCGTGAGCAGGCTCGAATCTTGGCGTATTAACAACTTCTGAACGTTGAGGCGTGTGCGTTGGCTCAAAACGTTGAGGTCTATTATTATTAAAACTATTTTCGTTCATCTCGTGTCTTTGAGTCGCTTCCCGTCTTTCATTCACTTCATGTCTTTGAGCAAACTCGCGTCTTTCGTTCATTTCATGTCTATCAATATATTCGCGTCTCTCGTTTCTGCTATTATACACTAAGCCACGACTATTTTCATTGAAACCACGCGCAAAGTGCTCTCTATTTTCAAATTCATGGCGATATGTATTTCTGTAGTAATATCTTGGATATTGCTCAACATAATAATTATGGTATCTCCAAGGATCGAAAGTGTTAAAGTCAAGCAGAACGCTGAAACTATTATTGATATCGAACCAATTGTATCGGAAGGGTAACTGTGGTGCAAAAACCCAATCGCCATGTTCTAGATATACAAACTCGCGATTGTAAACGTCGTAATAACTTTCAATATCGGGAAAATAATAATATTGTACCTGATTAATGTCGTTATATGCTGGTGCCCATGTTGGTGGATAGTAATTGGCGTTCGTTGCACATTGTTGGGCAGAAATTGTCCGACTCAATCCACTTGTTAAAAGCAGAATAGCAACAATACGCACCACACTCGGTGTTAATTTCTTTTGAGAAAAGATTGAATTTATGAATTCAATTATCCTATCACTGAAACTTTTCATACTTTTAAAATTTTGAATGAAGTAAAATGAGTTTTTCTAATTGTACTTCTTTTACTGAAGCGGAAGTACAAAATTAAGACGTTGTAATTCTCATTTGGATTATGCTGTTTTCGATAAACTTTTGTTAAATGTGTAATACTTGTTTTAAGGTTATCATAAAATGCAGGTGTCAGGGGTCATGTATCAGGAATCAGGTGTCAGACAACGATAAAACCTGACTCCTGATACCCGATACCTGACACCCATCACACCCCATAGATTAAAAAAAACTACTTCTAACCTTTCCTAAACTCAGGTAATTTCATTTAAGTTGAATTGTTTCTTTACTCGAACATAATAAGCTGCTATATTTGCACGTTTTTATAAAAAAATCTTAATTTCTCTAGTCTAAATATTTTTTACTACTTAATCTGCATGAAAAAGAATTTTCTACACATTCTGTTTTTGGTTAGCATTTTATCATTTTCACAGAATACATTCGCTCAATGCGATTTAACATCAGGTGTTGACGCATTAGGAAGAAAATGTGGCGGTGCTGTACAATCTGCCGTTCCATTTTTAGTTATTAATCCCGATGCACGCTCAGCGGGCATGGGTGATGCAGGTATTGCTATCAGTACTGATGCCAATGCGATGCACTTTAATGCCTCTAAATTAGCTACTGCCGAACAACAATGGGGTGGTTCATTATCTTATACGCCATGGTTGCGCAATTTAAATGTCAACGATATTTATTTAGCTTATGCTTCTGGTTTTTATCAATTTGGTGGCAAAGATGTTAAGCAATCAGTTGGTTTGAGCTTACGCTATTTCTCTTTAGGTGATTTGACTTGGACGGGATATAGCGGTGAAGTCTTGGGATACGGAGCACCGCGTGAATATTCAATTGCAGCAGCTTATGCGCGACAATTGAGTGCCGAGATTTCTATTGGTTTTACAGGCAAATATGTTTATTCTAACTTAGCATCTGGTCAGTCTGTTGGTGGCGGCGGTGGCGGAACAATTCGTTCTGGTCAGGCAGTTGCTGCCGATTTTTCGTTTACGTATAAAAAACCGATTAAATCAGCAGCAGGTAAAGGTGATTTCACCATTGCTGGTGTTATTTCTAATATCGGGAACAAAGTAAACTATTTAAATACCTCTGATTTTTTACCAACCAATCTGGGCATTGGTGCAGCGTTAAACAAACCATTTGATCCATTGAATCGCATAGTTTTTGCCATTGATTTAAATAAATTATTAGTGCCAACACCTCAGCCTATTACAACCGACCCGACACGTGCTTGGAAACAAGTGAGTCCGATTGCAGGCATTATAAATTCATTCAGCGATGCGCCGGGTGGATTGGGTGAAGAGTTGCAAGAAGTTAATATTTCTGCGGGTGCTGAATATTGGTACGATAACCAATTTGCATTCCGTGCGGGTTATTTTTACGAAGATAAAGCCAAAGGTGGTCGTCAGTATTTAACGGTTGGTCTCGGTTTGAAATACAGCGTTATGGGAATTAATATTTCTTATTTGGTTCCAACTTCGAGCCAACGCGGTCCACTCGATAATACTTTGCGTTTCTCATTATTGTTCGATGCCGCTACATTTAAAAATGCAGAGCCTGCTCCGAGTGATAATAATTAATTGTCAAGATATACAAAATCTAAAAAAGCACTTATTGTTTATTCAGTGAGTGCTTTTTTTTAAATTCAAGGTTATAGTCGAATAGGATTTAAGTCAATCACGAGATTTCATATTATACAAAGCTATTTGTAAGTATTCAGATAAAGCTGAATAGTTACAGCTATTTTTATATTTTGACTAAAAATCCACTAAATTTACATTTGTAAAATAATTATTGAAGTCATCACACAAATTCTTCATTGTTATGAAAAGCAAAAGCGTGACTATTAAAGAAATTGCGCATCGATTGGGTATTGCGGTTTCTACGGTTTCGCGCGCTTTACACGATGCTTATGATGTCAGCCCAGAAACGCGTAAAAAAGTTTTGGCAATGGCGGAAGAATTAGATTATCACCCGAATCCGTATGCCGTTAATTTGGTGAGTGGTAAAACTAATACCATTGGTGTGCTATTGCCCGAAATTGCAACACATTATTTTTCTACGGTTGTAAAAGGTATTCAAGATGTCGCTAATAATGTAGGTTACAACGTCATGTTTTTCATTTCGAATGAATCGTTAGTGCGCGAAAAATACATTCTCAAACAACTCAATAATAATAGCTTAGATGGATTATTGGCTTCTGTTTCTGCTGAAACTGATACATCCGAACATTTTTTAAAACTAACAGAACGCGGATTGCCGCTTGTTTTTTTTGACCGCGTGCGCAACGATATGCTGACTTCAAAAGTTATACAAGACAATTATAAAGGCGCTTTTAATGCGACTACTCACCTCATTCAACAAGGCTATAAACGCATTGCGCATTTGGCTGGACCTAAAAATATTGATTCTGCCGAGCGCCGCATGCAGGGTTATTTAGATTGTTTAGAACAAAATAATTTGCCTGTAAAAAAAGAATACATTATACATTCTGGATTTTCGGAAGAAGATGGCTTGCGCGACATTACCAAATTGCTCGGTATTAAACCTTTGCCTGATGCCATTTTTGCTGTGAATGATAGAAAAGCGATTGGTGCCATGCAAGGATTAAAACGATACGGTTATAAAATTCCGCAACATATTGGTGTAGTCGGATTTTTAAACACACCGAGTTCAGAAATAATTTCACCGAGTTTAACGACTATCGAACAAGCTGCGTATGAAATTGGCGCAAAAAGTTGCCAGATATTATTAGAGCATATTAAAAACCCAGATGCCGTCCCTCAAACTGTTTTGATGCCGAGTAAATTAATTATTCGAGAATCGAGTGTACGTTAAAGAAATGAAGGAATTAAGAATGAAGGAATTAATGTGTTTGCCATTCTTTAATTCCTTCATTCCTTAATTCTTTAATTTTTAAATCATCCGCAAGCGCATACCAACGCAAATTATTCTGTAATTGCGGGAAATAATATTCTTGCAAAGGCTTTTCAGACCAAGCATTGAGTGCAATTTGTGCAATTTTATCAGCTTCAAGCAAATACATTTTGCATTCTTCGGCTCTTTTATTTTTAGATTTTGGCTTGACAATAGGTTTAGAACCCAAAAAACTATCTAGTGAATTAACTGAGATAGGTCTTTCAGGCACACGCCAAAGTGCATTCCTATCATCAAACTCGTATTTTTTTAAGAGTTTCCAACCATTTTTAGAAATCCAATCAATGGCATCAACAATAAACTGAAACTCCGATTCAGGAATGAAGTAATTAAAATTTAATCGAACCCAACCTGGTTTCGTTCCCATATTACCCGTTTCAAGTTCATCGATATGCGCTTGCGATCTGGCTTCGCTAATTTCTAATAAATCATGGCCATACGGACCTGCACAACTACAACCGCCGCGCGCTTGAATGCCAAATAAATCGTTCAATAAAGCAACAACAAAATTATGATGCAGAAATCGGTTTTCGCACTTTATAAGAAATGCCATAAAACCTAATCGAGGCGCATCCGTATTTCCCAGAATTAAGATATTTTTATTTTTTTTGAATTTATCTAAGGCGCGCGTGATATATTCCGTTTCCTTTTTATGGATGTACGACGTCCCCACCGCATCTTTTAATTTAAAAATCAAACCTGCACGAATTGATTCAATAATGCCCGGTGTTCCAGCTTCTTCTCGCACTTCAATATCCTTATAATACTTTTGCTGCGTTTTTGTAACAAATTGAACTGTTCCACCCCCCGGCTGAGTGGGTGTAGCACGGCGAAAAACTTTGCGCTTAACGAGCAAAATGCCTGGCGTACCTGGACCACCCATTACTTTATGCGGAGAAATAAAAATCGCATCTTTATAAGCTAACCCTTCCGAATTCATATTTACATTCATATACGCTGCACCTGCGGCATAATCCCAAAAAGAAAGTGCATTATATCGATGAAGTAGTACAGTAATTTCATCAATGAGTGAAATGATACCCGTTACATTCGATGCTGCCGAAAAGCTGCCAATCATTAAACGGGAGTTTTGGTATTGTTTCAGTTTTTCTTCCAGATATACGACATCAATGAGACCAAGTGGTGTAATCGGCACCGAAACAATTTCAATACCACTTTCACGCCAAGGTAGAACGTTTGAATGGTGTTCGTAAGGACCTAAAAATACCAATGGCTTTAGCGGTAAATCACCTTGAAACTGACTCACGATTTTATTAATGGCACTCGTTGAACCCGAGCCACAAAAAATAAGTGCATCGTCAGCATTGGCATTCACCGATTTTTTGATGAGTTGTCGCGCTTCTTCGCGATAATGACCCGTTTGTTTTCCTGTAAACGATACTTCTGTATGCGTGTTGGCGTATGTTGGTAAAATA
>JAYWBA010000300.1:0-2992 GCA_043781915.1 Saprospiraceae bacterium | reverse complement strand
CTTGCATTTCAGCACTTAAAACTACAGGATGTAATATGTTTTTGTGCATTTCATAAAAATGAAAATAATCTTCCATTAAACTTTGCAGTAAATAAGGCTGAGGTGGCAAATGTTTGCTTCCTGAAATCATGACAGGTAAATTTCTATAAACACCAGCATTATCTCTATCGATGCTGTGTAAAACAAGCGCATGGATTTGTTTTAAGACATATTCATTGAGCGGTGTTTTTTTAGAAACAATATCATCAATAAAAAAAATAGCTTCTTTGTGGTTAATTGCTTCCAAATGTTCCCGCAAGCTTTTACCTGAAATAGTCAAACCCTCGTTAACTACCAAATGTGTTTCTCGCAGAGTGAGCGTATTGCCTTCAATACGGTTACTTTCATACAAAAACTCCAGCTCCAAAGCCTCGCGAATCGTTTTATTATCTCGATTTTTCCTTAAAGCATCTAATTGCTTTTTAAGCTTATCTATGTCGTTTAAAAAAGAATCCATCTTTATCAATTATAGCGAAAAAGTAATTATTTAGCCAAAGCTAAAATGTTTATCAATGGAAACGCGGATTTAGCGGATTTAGTTGATGAACACTGATTTCTTATTGTTTTGGGATTTTGAAGATTAAAAAATCCGTGAAAACCCGTTAAATCCGTTAAATCCGTTAAATCCGCGTTTCCATTATCGTGTAATTTAGCTTTAGCTAAACTGTTACACGAGAAAACATTTTGCTTACTTTACTTCCTTAAATTCGAACTGGTTTTAATAGTGTTTAACTGATTAACAATCAGTGCTAATCGTTCAGGCGTAATATTCTTAGCGACAATTTTTTTATCTTTATCTAAAAGATACAGGGCTGGCAAATTCCAACTGCCATAGCGAATTTGCATTTCCGATTCTGATTTAGAATCCAACAAATGCGTAGCATCTAAGTTGAGTTTGCGAATAAATTCAAACCATTTATCGCGATTGCCATCTGTGTCTATGGCATAAACTTTTAAAACTTCTGGATTCACCGTCTTTAAAATCTCCGCAAATTTCGGCATGCGTTCTTGACAATGCGAACAAATCGGACTGTAAAATGCGACAAGCGTATAGAGTTTAGTCGTAGAGTCGCTCAAACTTTTTATTGCGCCCAATGTATCGGGCAGAGAAAAATTTGGTGCGACTACGCCAATGCGATTGCTCCTAAATGCATCAGCTTTATATCTTAAACGTTGTAAGGTAAAAGTATCTGTACCAGAAGTTTTCAATCCGTGATAGGTATCGACTAAATGTATAAATAACGATTCACTAAAAAAAGCATCGTTGCCTTTGCCATAATTATCTTCATCGCACCACTGCGTCAACCATTTAAGCGTGTATTTGTAATAGAGTGGTTGTGATTTCATTTTGCTGAGCAGTAAATCGGTATAAACATTAATTGAATCTTGATTTGGGCTTACTACGCGCGAAACATATTCTTTTACTTTAGTGATGTAATACGGCGAACGCAATAAGCGCTCGTCGCTAAAATCAAAATTGCTCCAATAGTTTTGAGCTAAATAATACGGATAAATAGGGTTAATTTTTTTATCCTCTGTGTAAGGTTTAATGTTATCTGGAACGTCGGGCTGTTGGTTTGCCAAAAGTAATTTGGTTATATACAAACTGGGGTTATCTTGAATGGTGTTTTTAAGCGTTTTTTCTAAATTTTGATACAATTCAACAAATTTGCGCTCATTTTCTTCTAAAACTTTACGATCCTTTGTCGCTTTGCGTAACATCTGATTCATCTCACGCATTTGCGCCGATTGTGCTGCTGTGTGTTGTATAGCACGCATATAGTCGAAAAAAACTTCGTTCTCACGGCTGTTTTCTACTTTGGCACTGTCGTATAAAGAATTTGAAGTCGTAGAAATCGAAAAATCTTTCCAACCTGCCACTATAAAATCCATCACTACACCTTCGGGTTTTGCAATAAAATAAACACCTTCGGGCAATCTTTTATTTTGAGTGAAGCGCATAGCACCGTTTAGCGTATCTACTTGCGTTGAATCGACTAAAAAAGTTTGATCGCCATAGTAATAACACAGCAACGCTTTAGGTGATTTAAAATCCTTGATTTTTATCTTTATATCGTAGAAACTGCTATCAATGGCGTTTATCGGATTTTGGATTTCGGATTTTGGATTTCGGACATCCGAAATCTGAAATCGGAAATCCGAAATTGTTGGTGTTTGTAGGGGTTCGGGTGATTTAAAGCCTAAAAAGAGTGTGCAGAATAAACTCAGTAACGACATAGTAGTTGTATGATGGTGAACGAGAATGATACTTTTTACATAAACAATGCCAAAAGTTGCGCAAAGTTAGTGTATTGAGACAAAATGAACCTCCAAAAGTTATTTATATTCAAATGTTGTGCTTAAAACGTTAAGCGATGTATTTTTGCACGAAATTTGTCTTCATTTAGTTGACAGTTGACAGTTGACAGTTGATAGCAAACAAAAAACGCTTAAAACTGTCAACTGTCAACTGCCAACTGTTAACGATTTTATGCAAAAAACACTCGATCAATACGACGCAGCTTTAGCCGAATGTGCACAATTGTTCGAGAAGAAAAATCGAGATTATGGCACAGCGTGGCGTATTTTGCGCCTCGAAAGCATAACGGATCAATTGTACATTAAAGCGAAGCGTATTCGTGAAATACAAGAACGTGGCAGTCAACAAATTTCGGATAGTATTGCCGATGAATTTGTGGGTTTGGTCAATTACAGTGCTATTGCCTTGGCGCAAATTGAATTGGGTGATGCGAAACACGAAATGCTCGATGCAGATGTGGCGTTCGAATTATATAAAAAGCAAACGCAAACTGCACGCGCATTAATGATTCAAAAAAATACGGATTATGGCGAAGCGTGGCGCGATATGCGCGTTTCGAGTTTGGCAGATTTGATTTTGATGAAAATTTTTCGCCTCAAACAAATTGAGGACAATAAAGGACATACATTCGTT
>JAYWBA010000299.1:0-2997 GCA_043781915.1 Saprospiraceae bacterium | reverse complement strand
GGAATGCTGAAACATTAGCGCGCGCTCAAAAAGAAAAAAAACCCATTTTAGTCAGCATTGGTTATGCCACATGTCATTGGTGCCACGTGATGGCGCATGAAAGTTTTGAAGATGCAGCCACGGCTAAATTCATGAACGCCCATTTTATCAATATTAAAATTGACAGAGAAGAGCGACCTGATTTGGACATGATTTACATGGCAGCATGCCAAATTTTTACGGGCGGCGGGGGTTGGCCTCTCAATGTTTTTTTAACCCCCGATGCTAAACCCTATTTTGCAGGCACTTATTTTCCACCGACTTCCATGTATCAGCGACCGAGTTGGCGCGATGTTTTGGTGACGATGGCGGATGCTTTTAAGAACAAACACGACCAAGTACAAGATCAAGCCGAGCAAATAACTAAACTCATAGCCGAACGCAATAATACTTTTGGTGGGAAGAAATTAGAAAACTTTGATTCCTTCCTTAATTTGGGGGAAAACAATACCAACAAGTTAGAAGCCATTGTTAAAACACTCAAACAAACTTTCGATACACAATTTGGTGGATTTGGTGACGCGCCGAAGTTTCCGCATGCGATGGTGTTGAATTTTTTATACGAGTTTAGTTATTATGATAAAACTAAATTAGGCAAAGAAGCTTTGGCACATGTGAAAAAAACTTTAAATTGTATGACACAAGGCGGTATCTACGACCAACTTGGTGGTGGATTTGCGCGATATAGCGTCGATAGTCAGTGGATAGTGCCACACTTTGAAAAAATGTTGTATGATAATGCACTCTTAGTAGAACTTATGGCGCGTGAAATCGGCACGAAGGATTCTAATATGAGAGCAAGATTGCCAGAAACGATTGATTTTGTCATCAGAGAGCTTTCTGCTTTCGAAAATAATAAAATCAAACCATTTGGTTTTTATTCTGCCATTGATGCCGATTCTGAAGGCGAAGAGGGAACATTTTATACTTGGAGTTATGATGAATTCTGCAAAATTGTTGGTGAACATGCAGATGTATTAGCAGAGACTTTTGGTGTCACGAAGTTTGGTAATTTAGAAGGTAAAAATGTTTTAACCGAACATATTCCAAGCAGTATATTTTACCACGATAAAAATTTCTCACCCGTAGATTATAGTGAATGGATTTTAAAAGCAAGGCAAAAATTATTTCGACACCGCGCTTTAAGAGAACGACCGATTACGGATACCAAAATGATTCTTTCTTGGAATGCTATGATGATTTCAGCTTTGTGTTCCGCCTATAATGCCACTAAAGATTTGTTCTACAAAAAAAATGCGCTTAAAGTACTGGCATTTATTGATGATAACTTTTGTACGCGAAAGTTTAATTTAGTGCACACCTTTAGCCAAGGCGAGCAACGATACGCTGCATTTTTAGATGATTATGCGGAGTATGTTCGCGCACTTTTAGAAGCCTACTGCCTCGATTTTGATACAAAGTTCTTAGATCAAGCAAAGACTTGGTTGGAATATAGTATCGACAATTTTTGGGACGAAGAAAGCAGTGCTTTTTATTATTCTGAAGCCTCTCAAACGGATCTCATTTCAAGGCAAAAGGATTATTACGACAATGCGACACCATCGGGAAATTCTACGATGGCGCAAAATCTTTTAAAGCTCAGCATCATTACGGGTAATTTAACTTATCGCGATATGGCGCACAAAATGATTGCACAAATTCTCCCTGAAGCAGAACGCTACCCAAATGGTTTCGGCAGATGGTTGAGTGCGTACCAAAGTTGTGTGTACGGTATTACTGAAATCGCCGTTATTGGAACCAATGCAAAAGATGTCGCACACCAAATTTATTTCGAACAAATTCCAAATTGTATCATCATGGCGAGCGATTCGCCGAATAAAAACTATCCTTTATTAAATCAAAATGATTCAGAGTTTGTAAATTCCAAAAAATGCCGTATTTTCGTGTGTACAGATTATGTTTGTCAAAAACCAGTGCACACTGTTAAGGAAGCGTTGGCGTTGATACGTAATAAAAAAACCTCGTAGGTTTTAAAAACCTACGAGGTTTGATAAAAAATAATAGTTTGAAAAAATATCTCCCAAAAGTCTATTCAGAACTTGTAGCATTCATATTTTTGTTTGCAGGGATGCCCATTTTTCTATCAGCGCAGCAACTCGCACAATACAGCCTTGTAGCAGAAAATAAATATGCCCTTAATACAGCAGTCGCAGGCGTATCCAATAATTTAGAGGCTTTTTTAACTTACCGAACGCAATGGGTTGGTATCAATGGCAATCCGACGACGCAACAGATTAATTTAACATTTCCTATTGGCATCATTAAAAGTGGGGTTGGTTTTTTGTTCGAAAACGAAAACATTGGCGCGAGCAGCGGTTTGCGCGCACAATTGGGATTCAATAAAATTATTACTGTTGGAGACGGCATTTTTTCGCTCGGTGTAAATGGCGGAATTATTCAAGGTGCTTTAGATGGTTCGCAATTGCGGACGCCTGATGGCGATTATAAAGGCAATGTGATTGACCATAAAGATAATATTTTGAACGCTACAAATTCGAGCGGTTCAACAATGAGTTATGGCATCAGTGTATATTATAAAAATAATGCGTTCGAAGTTGGTTTTTCTGCCGCAAACGTAAATGAGCCGAGTGTGGTGCTTTCTGGGCAAAATGCGAGTAAATTAAGCCTAAAACGACATTACAACGCTTTTTTTGCACTCGATGGTTTTAATTTTAGCGATATTTTACTTAAACCATTTATTTCAGTTCGCACCGATGCTACCGAAACACAAGCCGATTTCTATTTAATGGCACAATATTTAGAGAGTTTTTATCTGGGCGCTGGTTTCAGAGGATATAATAGTAACTCAAAGGACGCTTTGATTGGTATTTTGGGCGTTAAATTGAATCCGCAGATGAACTTGTTTTATGGATATGATTTTACGCTTTCTCCACTCAATGCTAGCTCGCGCGGTTCACATGAAATTGGGTTAAAATA
>JAYWBA010000298.1:0-3004 GCA_043781915.1 Saprospiraceae bacterium | reverse complement strand
AAAACGTTTAGCAATTTTTCTAAACCCCCAGATTTGATAAATAATTCACTCAACGATATTTTAAAAGATAAAGCGGGAAATATTTGGTTCGCCTCTGACTATGGAAAATATATTGGAGATACACTTGGAGGAGTATGGCGTTCTAATTTCTCTGTTGAAAAGATAAAAGAACAAGCATTTATAAAGCATTCAACGATTGAAGCTTTTTTTATGCTTGAAGATAGCGCCGGAAACATTTGGGTCGGCACGAGAAACACGGGCTTGTACCGATTTGATGGTAAAATATTTACGAGTTTTTCGGAATAATAAAAGAATAAAACCAAAATCGAGAAGAAGAATGACTCTTATCATTCAGCTAACTCAACGAGTTAACGTACTTTGTAAAAACATTTTTTCAAAGTTAAACATCTATTTTACTTACAAACAAAACCACTATAAACCTACCAAATTGCCACATCGAAAAATTCGATTAACCATTTTATAGAATCTTAAAGAAATCAGCTACCTTGCATAACAATTTTGTATTCACCTACAAGTTTAATAAATATGAGTAATATAATTCAAGCTGATACGAGCAACGTCATTGAAGCTAAATGTCCTTTTCCACACGGACAAGTTGTGCGCCTGCAACAAATGGTAAGTGCTAGTACAACAAACAAAGATTGGTGGCCCAACCGATTAAATTTAAGTGTTCTCCGTCAGCATTCAAATTTGTCCGACCCCATGGACAAAGGTTTTAACTATGCTGAAGAGTTTAAAAAATTAGATTTAAAAGCCGTCAAAAAAGATATTTTTGAGTTGATGACAACTTCTCAAGATTGGTGGCCCGCAGATTATGGTCATTACGGACCATTTTTTATTCGTATGGCGTGGCACAGTGCCGGTACTTATCGTATTTCGGACGGTCGTGGCGGTTCTGGTTCTGGCAGTCAGCGTTTTGCACCGTTGAATAGCTGGCCCGATAACGGCAACTTGGATAAGGCGCGTTTTTTACTGTGGCCCATCAAACAAAAATATGGCAAGTCATTATCGTGGGCAGATTTAATAATATTGACAGGTAACTGTGCGTTAGAATCGATGGGTTTTAAAACTTTTGGTTTTGCGGGTGGTCGGGAAGATATTTTTGAAGCAGAACAAGGTATCAACTGGGGAGAAGAGAAAGAATGGCTAGCTAATAAACGCTACACAGGCGATCGTGAATTAGCGAATCCGTTAGCGGCGGTTCAAATGGGATTAATTTATGTAAATCCAGAAGGACCTGACGGTCATCCGGATCCGTTGGGATCTGCCAGAGACATCAGAGAAACTTTTGCGCGCATGGCGATGAACGATGAAGAAACAGTAGCGTTGGTTGCTGGTGGACATACTTTCGGTAAATCACATGGTGCTGCGCCTGCAACGCACGTCGGACCTGAGCCAGAAGGTGCGAGTATAGAAGAAATGGGTATGGGTTGGAAAAATAGTTTTGGCACCGGTAAAGGTGGCGACACTATTACGAACGGTATTGAAGGCGCTTGGAAACCAAATCCGACGACTTGGGATAACGGTTATTTTAATACGCTGTTGAAATTCGATTGGAAGTTAACAAAAAGTCCAGCTGGTGCACAACAATGGATACCAACTGACGAAAGTGCTGCCACCTTGGTAGAAGATGCACACGACCCATCTAAACGCCATGCACCTGTAATGACAACAGCAGACTTAGCGTTGAAAATGGATCCTGTTTACGAAAAAATTTCAAGACATTACTCTGAAAATTTTGACCAATTTGCTGATGCGTTTGCCAGAGCTTGGTTTAAACTTACGCACCGCGATATGGGTCCGATTGCGCGTTATTTAGGTTCGGAAGTGCCGACAGAAGAGTTGATTTGGCAAGACCCGATTCCTGCTGTAAAATATGTTTTGAATGATACCGACATTGCTACTTTAAAAGAGAAGATTCTCGCGAGTGGGCTTTCGGTGTCGCAATTGGTCTCTACGGCTTGGGCTTCAGCTTCTACATTCCGTGGTTCCGATAAACGCGGTGGAGCTAATGGTGCGCGTATTCGTTTTGCACCTCAAAACAATTGGGAAGTAAACAATCCGATGCAATTAAAAACGGTTTTAACGGCTCTTGAAACCATACAAAAAGAATTTACAACATCGGGCAAAGAAGTTTCGATGGCAGATTTAATCGTCTTGGGTGGTTGTGCTGGAGTTGAAAAAGCAGCTAAAAATGCTGGACATAATATTACAGTCCCCTTTACACCAGGCAGAGGTGATGCCACTGAGGCGCAAACAGATGCACATTCGTTTGAAGCATTAGAGCCGAAAGCGGATGGATTTAGAAATTATAAAAATCCGCATTATGGCGCAGTGACAGAAGAGATGTTAGTGGATAAAGCGCAACTTTTAAACTTAACGGCACCAGAAATGACGGTATTGTTGGGTGGAATGCGCGTATTGAAAACTAACTACGATGGGTCAAGACGTGGCGTATTGACTCAATGGCCTGAAACATTGACCAATGACTTTTTTGTTAATCTTTTAGATTTAGGTACAACTTGGAAAGCGACGAACGAAACAGGCGAAGTTTTTGAAGGACGCGATCGCAAAACAGGCGATGTAGAATGGACTGCTACGCGTGCCGATCTTATTTTTGGTTCAAACTCTGAGTTGCGCGCCATTGCAGAAGTATATGCTTTTAGCGACTCTAAAGAAAAATTTGTCAAAGATTTTGTTGCCGCTTGGAATAAAGTAATGAATTTGGATAGATTTGATTTGGTGAAGTAAGAACTGTTAGAGCAGATAAATTTCCCGCAAATTTCGCGGATTTTGCAGATTTTAAATTTTTCTGCGAAAATCTGTAAAATCTGCGGGATTTTTTTTTAATACTGAAGCACAAAATCTGCGAAAGTCTGCGAACTCATACGTTTGCAAAGTTAACAAACAGTTTTAAATTTACTGATAAAAGAAAGCGGGAACGGATAAAGACTGTAGCGAAAATGGGTTTAAAACCCGGCGC
>JAYWBA010000297.1:0-8328 GCA_043781915.1 Saprospiraceae bacterium | reverse complement strand
TATCACGATGCGGTAGTTACTTTTAACAAAGACCAATCGCAGATATTTTTCACACGCAATAATTACAGCGGCGGAAAAACAGCTAAAGATCAAGAAGGCATTATTAAGCTTAAAATCTTTACAGCCAAGAAAAAAGGCAATGGATGGGGCAGCGAAGAAAGTTTACCTTTTAATAGCGACGAATACTCGTGCTTACACCCAACATTGAATGCAGAAGGCAACAAATTATATTTTGCCAGTGATATGCCAGGTGGATTTGGTGGAATGGATTTATATTCATCAGAGCTTGAAAATGGTCGTTGGGGTCCTCCTACAAATTTAGGACCAGGAATAAATACGGAAGGCAACGAAGTATTCCCTTTCATTTACAAAAATAATCGCCTGTATTTTTCGAGCGATGGACAAATTGGTCTTGGCGGCTTCGATATTTATTATACCGATGCTAAAGCAGAAGGTCAGTGGGGAACACCTGAAAACATTGGTGCACCGATCAACTCTAAAGATGATGATGTGACTTTTACACTCAACGATAATGGCGAATGTGGTTTCTTCACGTCAAACAGAGCAGGCGGCGCAGGCAGAGACGATATTTACAGTTTCACGCGTTTAGCAGCACCTGTTAAAGTATATGTTTACGACGAAAAAACGAAAGAGCCTATTGAAGGTGCAGTTGTAACATCCGATACTTGTTTCAAAAGAAAATTAAAAACTGGCAAAGATGGTCGTGCGGTGATTGATGTTAAATTTGGTACTTGCTGCTCTTATGTAGCGAATGCTGAAGGTTACGATAAAAACGCGGTGCGTGGTTGTGTTAAAGATGCTACCAGCAATGAAGATTTGATTGTTGAAATACCGATGAAGCGCGAAAACAAATTCAATGTGGAAGGTATTGTTTTCGACCAAATTACCGGTTTGCCTTTACCTGATGTTAAAGTATCGTTGATGAATACAGAATGTAAAGATCCAACTAAAACTTTCATAACTGATGCATCGGGTAGATACAATTTTCAACTCGATAATAACGATTGTTGCTACAAAGTCAGAGCCGAAAAGGATAAATATTTTGCTGTCACTACACCCGATACCATTTGCACAAAAGGTTTAAAGGTGAATAAAACGTACCAAGTAAATTTAAATTTACAACCTACGCAAGCTTCGCCGACGTCACCTACTCAACCAGGTCAAGATGTTGCTTCTCTTGATCCAAAAACGGGAAAATCTATTGTAACGGATGTCACAAAACCGTCAACAGTTGTTGATGGCAATACGCCTGGCGCTGTGGATAGAATGGGTAAAAAACCGGGCAAAGTAGTTCCAGCAAATCCGAACGTTGTGTATTACGATCCTGAAACGAATACGTATTTGAAAAAAGGAAAGCCTTTTTCAGGAAAATACAATGGCGTGAAGTACAAAGATGGATTGCCAGTTGAAGAAGGTGGCTCGACTGTATTTACGCCTTCATCTACAACGTACGCAGGTGATTCAGCCCAAGCCTATTTACTACACGTTTATTACGATTTCGATCAATCGTATCTTCGTGCTGAATCTACGCCAGAGTTAGAGAAATTATTGAAATTGATGAAAGATAATCCAAGTCAGATTATCGAAATATCGTCGCACACAGATGCGCGTGGCTCAAACTCTTACAATAACCGTTTATCACAACGTCGCGCTGAATCAGTAGTGCGTTGGTTGTCAGAACATGGCGTCGAACGCGACAAACTTGTTCCGCGCGGTTACGGTGAAAGCATGAGCACCAACAAATGTGTCAACAATATTCCGTGTACAGAACGCGAACATCAGATGAACCGCCGGACAGAATTCCGTGTACTTGGTTGCAAAGATTGTGTCGATGAGTCGAAACGGAAATTGTCGCGCCCGAATGAACGTACAAAAGTTGACAAATGTCAAGGATGTCCGTTTTAAGCTTTGGATAGAGTAAAAGTGAATATATTTATTGAGGTTGCCGCGTTTGCGGCAACCTTTTTTATTTTATTTTTGAGGAAATATAAACCGATTTCAAGTTCTTTAGTCGGGAGTACTAATCTTATCAGGCTTAAATTTTCTTCTAATTGTTTTTGTTCTAATCTTACAGTTTTAATCACTGCATCAATTACTTCGTAAAGTTCTTCTTCATTTAATTCATCGGCTCTACCTTAATAAAAAAGATAATCGATTTCTTTAAAAGCTCTTTTCATTTTAAAATATATTTTGGCGGAAAGAGGGGGAATTGAACCCCCGATCTTCGGCACTGATACAAAATATTCCTTACTATTTCACTGACTTGTAGCTTAGGGCAAAACCTTTTCTTTCCGCGAAGACCAATCCAACCACTACACACATTATAAGAATCAAAGTGTTCTTGATTTTATTTTTCATAACTAAAGGATTTTTATTTTCTAAATTTTTACCAAAAATGAATAGGTTTATATCCCAAGCCATGGTCAATGCAAAATCATAAGGTTTAATATTTTGTTGTGAAATCAGTATTTTGAGTTCCTTTGGGAACAATTATTTCATTAAAATTATTCGTTGTTACTAAGCACTGCCTTGTCTCTACTATTCTTTCTTAGCAGATTTTTTCTCAGCTTCGTCTTTCAATTTTTTCAAAATTTCTTCTTGCTTGCGCACTTCTTCTTTGAGGCGGCGAATTTCATCGCCCGCTTCTTCTTTAACTTTTTGGATTTGTGCGTTGGCATCTTGCTTGGCTTTAAATAATAATTCGTTTTGCTCAGTTTGAGCTTGTTGTAATTCGTTTTGTAGTTTCAATCTTGCAGCAGCGGCATCATCGTTGAATTGCTGAATTTTAAGCGCCGTTTCTTCACGCGCTCTTGCTAATTCTTTAGATGATTCACGGCGAAGAGAATCTTTTTGTGCGCTAATCGCCATTTCAGTTTCAGCTAAATCTTTCTTAATATCGTATTTGCGTTTATCGGTCGCTTTTTCAAGTTCTTTAATAGCTAATGCAGCTTGTTCGCGCACAGAAAAAACTTCTTTTTGCGCTTGTTCAGTCGATTTCACAACTAAATCGGCAGCAGCTTGGCGGGCAGTATTTAAATCAGTAGAAATTTTTTGACGTTCGCGAAGCGATGTTTCGCGCAAATTGCGAACGGAATCTGATTCGGCAGTAATGACAGATTGAATATTCTCCTGCATTTTCTGTTTCGTTTCGGCAAGGCGTTGCGCAATAGCTTGTAATTCTTTGACTTCGTAGGTCTTAGCTTTCGATACTTCTTCCGCTGCTGCTTGCCGCGCCAAAGTTACTTCTGCTGCTGCACGTTTTTTAGCATCTTGAATTTCTTGCGCCGACATATTGATGATTTTACTTTCAGCCTCTTTAGCTTCCGTAATTTTTTTCTGTGTTTCTTTTTGAATCGCTTCTAACTTAGTTTTTTCGGTGTTCTGAATTTCAGTAATTTCTTTAGCCAGATTCAGCTTCGAATCTTGGGTTTTTGTTTGAGCCAATTTAATTTGTTCGAGTGCTTCCTTTCTGACGCGCTCTATTTGCTCTGTAATTTGTTTTTGCGCAGTTTCAATTTCTTTAGCACCCGCTAAGCGTACACTATCAGCTGCTATGCGTACGCGTTCAACCGTAGTTTGCAGTATTAGCTGTTGTTTCTGAATGGTTGAATCGCTTTTTACTTTCTCGTTTTTAATAACAATTAAATTAGCTTGCCGTGCAGAGTCGATGGCAGCCGCTGCTTTTACTTTTTCTTCAGCGACGCGTTTATCAGTTTCAGAAATAATTTCCGCCGCTTTTTTGCGCGATTCAGTGACTGCCACAGCCGATTGTTCGCGCTGCTTAGCTACATTTTCTTTTATTTCTGCCATTTCAGAAGCAACAGTTTGCGCATAAAGTGCTTTTTCTTCAGAGGCTTTGCGCCGCATTTCTGCCATATTGAACAGAATTTTTTGTTTTTCAAGCACCGCACGTTCACGCGTCCGAGCAATTGTGTCTGCTTCAGCCAATTCTGTTTTCAGAATCATATCGGCTGCTGTTTTCTGAGCGCCGACTACTTCTTCAGCCGTGCGTTCGCGCACGACTTGTGCATTTTTGCGCGCTTCTGCAACACGTTTTTGCGTTTCATCGCGAATTTTATTTAATTCAGAGGCGGATGATTCGCGCGCGCCTGCCACTTCATCGGCATATTGCTGTTTAGATTCTTCCAGTTTTTGTCGCGTCGCTTTAATTTCAGCAGCTACTTTTTCGCGCACATTCGAAATCTCTTTAGCCGATTCTAATTGCGCTTTCTGCACTTCTTGTGCCGCGAGCGCACGCATTTCGCCCACGGTACGCGTAATTTTTTCACTTTCAAGACCTGCTCGTTTTTGTGTTTCCGACATTACCACCGAATACGATTTCACGGCAGAATCAATCTGAACTTGTGCTCTGGCACGCGCATCTAAAATATCTTTTGCTAAATCGGCTTTTTTTTGTTCGCTTGCTGCACGTGTTTGAAGCACATCGGTTGCAATTTGATCTTTTTCTTTCGCGGCGCGCTCTTTAGCGGCAGTAATTTCGGCGCGCAATTTTTCTTTGGTTTCAGCCAATTCTTTTCTTAAAGCGATAAGTTCTTCATCTGTTTGAGGCACATACGCTGCGCGCGCAGCTTGTCCGTTATTCGCCGCTGTCGTAGATTGTTGTCGCGCTGCTGCCGTATTTGCCGCATTAAATCCTGTCGATTCACCCGTAACTTCTACACTTTTTGTTTTTTGCTTGTCTAAAGTGGTGGCAAAACAATTAATGAGGTTTACAAAATCGGTTTTGCGATTATCAGGCAGCGTGAATTTACGCATTTCTAAAGTGCCTTTGCTGAGAATGTAAATAATATTCGGCGTGTGTTCGCTCAACCACGTCACTGCTTCAGTATTGAGTTGAAGAATATTCTGATAGGTTCTGGCACTGATGAGTTCGTTGTTTTCGACAAAGCGATATGTTTTGCGAATATTATTGGCATCAACGAAAGAAATCTCGTCGTTCTGATTGAATTCGACACCATTGTGTGAAGTCACGCGCGCTTGAACGCCTTTTTCGTTATTGAATAATTCAATTTCATAGCTATAATCGCCACGAAAAACAACTGTAGTCGCTGTTGTGCGCAGAAAATGCGTATTGCCCACCACCCTGTTTTCAACCAAAACATTATTACAATTTTGACTGAAAGCGCTATTCAAAAATATACACGTACAGCTCACCACAACTGCAAACAGAACTAAATACTGTTTTTTCATAGAATGACCTATTAAATGGAAATGAAAAATCAATAAAACTTTGGTAAATTTAAGTTTTTTTCAACAAAACCAGCAAAAAATTATAAGAGTCAATATACTAAACGCAGAGACGCGTTTTTAGATACATCTTAACATTTGGTTTATTTGTCAGAATCAGAATTTGCAGAATTTTAAAATTCTGCAAATTCTGATTCTGACCATACACTTAAAAATTTCGACCCGCTAGCGGGTTTACTATCTTGTTGTTAAACCGTCCATTCGGGCGGAGATAAAAGCGCAAAGGGTCAGTTGTAACGCGCAACCCGAAAACCGATATAGTAATTATGATTAGTAGGAATGAACTTATCGCGACTAGCAACACGGCAGATAGAAGAATAACTGAACCAAGAACCGCCGCGAAGAACACGGGGTTTTCCTTCGGTGCTTCCTAAGGTTGGGCTTTTTATGGTGTAATCTCCATTGTAAAAATCCCAACACCATTCATAAACATTACCGCTCATATCGTAGATGCCGAGTTCATTTGCCTGTAAACTTCCGATTGCGTGTGTTTTATTGTTTGAATTATTGTATTCCCATGCAACATCTGAAAAAGAATTACTACCACTGTACATATAATTTTTGCTTTCATTGCCGCCTCGTGCTGCAAATTCCCATTCAGCTTCTGTTGGTAATCTATATTTTTTACCTTTTTTTTCACTTAACCAATCACAATATGCTTTGGCATCTATCCAACTAACATGAATAACAGGATGGTTGTATTCTGATTGTGGTCTCACATTCCCATTCACATCGTGTTTCCAAAAAACACCTTTCTTATCAATAAACGTTTTGCCATCCCATATATAACTCGAGCCTTCTTTTTCGGCTGTTGTTATATAATTTCTGTCTTTTATAAAGGCATCAAACTGTGCAACAGTAATTTCATATTTACCAATATTAAAATCGCTAACAGTTACAGAATGAACAGGTTTTTCATTGGCGTCACCATCATTACTTCCCATTTTAAACGTGCCACCTTGCACAAAAATCATTTCAGGTTCAATAGAAATGAATTTATTTATTGTCGTGTAATTAGGTTTTATAAGTATTGGCAATTCTGCCGTATCTTTTAATTTTAGATATGAAGGGAAAGCTGATTTAGATTCAGGTTTGGGTGCAAAAAAACCAAACTTAAATGCCATATATGCTGCAAACGCTAAAAAAGTAAATACGCTCGACCAAGTTATGGTTTTAGTGCTTATTTTTTGTGTTTGTGTTTGTTTAAGTTGTGGTGTTTTTAGTTTTACTATCTGCTCACTTTCTTTATTAGGGGTTATCATTTTTGCTTTGAACTCTTGTGCCTGTTTAGCTATTTCTAATTTTTCTAAACGTTGGCGTTCAATTTTATCCGTTTCAAGTTTTGCCAATCTTTCACGTTCAAGTTTGTCAGTTTCAATTTTTTCTAAACTTTGGCGTTCGCGTTCCTCATTTTTAATTCTATACAAACGTTCAACCTCATTGGAATCAACGTCATTTTCAATTTTTTCAATGCGTTTTTGTGCGTCATCTTTTAAATTAGTATTCGGAAAATTGCGTAAAAACAGACGAAAACCTGTTATTGTATTTTTATTTTTGGCTTCTTTCCAAGCCGCATTTTCTTCAGCATCGGCGAGTAAATCTTCAATTTCAGAAGTGAAACTACTTGTAGGGTAATCTTTTATGAATTGATTCAAATTATAAATTGTCGGGGTGGTTTTCGCATTCTCATACGCACGTTTCTCGGCATCCAATGTGCGTTGCTTCACTTCTGCTTTAATTCTATCAATGTTTTTCTGCGCTTCAGCCAATTTCAAACTCTCTGGATATTTTGCTATGAAAGCAGTCAAAGCTGATAAACTGTTTTTATCAAGCGCATTCCAAGCGCTTAATTCCACATTTTTGGTGCGCAAAACAAACTCGCCAAAGAAATCGCCTTGTGTTTTCAGTTTTCCGTAATACGGCACTTGGTTTTGTTGCGAATTCTGTGGTACAGCTTTTTTAACAAATTGGGCTACATCCGAAAAAGGAATAAACAAACGGTTTTCGGCTTGCAAATAATTGAGAATTGATTTTGCGAACGGACTATTATCGTTTCTAAAACCGTCGTCCACTTCTTCCAACAAGCCCGAAGTTAAAATATGACGCGAAGGCAATGCTTCCGATTTTTCTTCGAATGTATATTGCTCCGTATCGAGCGAGCGCACCATACTGCCTGAAAAACAACTATCTGAAATGAGTAAGACATGCTTGGCTTTGAGTCTTTTAATACGATCTAAAATCGCAGAATCTTCGATATACGTACTGTCTTGCGATAAGATAGCTTCTGTAGGAATGCGATAGCCGATATCAAATCGCTTATCGTAATCGCCATGACCTGCAAAATAAACAATCAAGTTATCTTGGTTGGGGTTTTTATCGAAAAGCTCCAATAATTTTACAAACGCGTTATTGATATTTTGTTTCGTTGCGGCTTCATTGAAAAGCAAATATTCGGGGCGGTGTTCGAATCCAAATTTATTGACTAAAAGCGCAGCAATTTTTTCTACATCATCAACTGCGGTGTTTAAATTTTTGATTTTAGTGTCAGCATATTTATCAATGCCGATGGCGAGCAAATAGTTTTTGCTATTGAAAGAAGTGCTACTTTCAACAATTTCGATATTTCCTATAGCTCTTTCGTTAGGCATATTTTACCCGCAAAGTATTTGTGCGTGGATTCGATTTTAAATAGTACAAGTATGTTATTGTGCAAATTTGTTACAAATATGGATTTTATTTTTCGGAATCAGTAATTTATAGCAGAATAATATTTTTTGTAGGACGTGTAGAGACGCCATGCTGGCGTCTCCATGTTTGGCGGAGAATGTGTTATGCGTTTCCATTCGAGATTGAGACGCCAGCATGGCGTCTCTACACGCGACTTGCACATCTCGATTGTTCATCACAATTCCACATCGCATGGCATACAAAAATTAAGATTTCACACCTGATACCTGATACCTGATACCTGATACCTGATACCTGATACCTGATACCTGATACCTGATACCTGATACCTGATACCTGATACCTGATACC
>JAYWBA010000296.1:0-8335 GCA_043781915.1 Saprospiraceae bacterium | reverse complement strand
TTGTCTGCACCGCGTTTCCAGTTAGCACCATCGCTGTTGTTGTAAATTTTTTCTAAATTTCTGAACGCATCTTTTAAACAATCGGGTAAGCCTTGTGGGAAAGGGCGCAAACCAATCGGGTCTGGGCACGCATAGACATTAATGGTTTCTGCACTTGAGAAGTAATCGAAACAACTTGAAAAAACAGCGCGATATTGAACGCCATTGTCTGTTAGAGCAAGCCCAAACACTGTAAAATTAGCATTATCATTCGCTTTATAAGGAATTGCAGTTGTTACATCTATAAAGTCGGCGTCCGTTAGGCGTTTTTTCTGCCATTTTATTGTCATCGCTCTGTTGAAAGTATAAGCCGATACTGTTATAGTTACATTGTCTTTCGGACAAGCCGTAAAATTTGCTAAAGGCGATTGACTGATAAAAACTTTATCTTCATCAATAACAAATACATTAAAACTACATGGTGCAGAGGTATTTCCAGCCACATCGCTCGCATAAAATGTATTCACCGTTTTACCCAATGGAAAAACTCCACCATTATTTACACCCGCTGTTTGATTAACAGTTGGAGAACAGTTATCGGTAGCTGAAACCGTATAATTTACTTTTGAACCACAAATACTTGCATCAAACTTAATGGAAATATCGGTCGGGCAGGAAATTTTTGGTTTTTCATTATCCGTTACCATTACTTTAAAAGTACATGAAGTGCTATTACTTGCTCCATCAGTAGCAGTAAAAGTATTGGTCGTTGTTCCAACAGGAAATGATGAGCCACTCGCTAAACCTGCGGTTTTAACAATGGTGGGCGAAGTAGTGCAATTATCAGTAGCTGTTACACTAAACGTTACTACTGCACTGCAATTACCAACATCGTTATTCACTGAAATATCTGTAGGGCACGTAATTTTTGGTTTTTCGTTATCCGTCACCGTTACTTTGAAAGTACACGAAGTGCTATTACTTGCTCCATCCGTAGTGGTGAAAGTATTGGTTGTTGTTCCAACAAGAAATGAAGAACCACTCGCTAAACCTGACGTTTTAACAATGGTGGGCGAAGCCGTGCAATTATCTGTAGCAGTTACACTAAATGTCACGACCGCACTGCAATTACCAACATCGTTATTCACTGAAATATCGGACGGACACATAATTTTTGGTTTTTCGTTATCCGTTACTGTAACTTTAAAAGTACACAAGGTGCTATTACTTGCTGCATCCGTAGCGGTGAAAGTATTGGTCGTTTTTCCAACAGGAAATGCTGAGCCACTCGCTAAACCTGCCGTTTTAACAACATTCGGTGCGCCGCAATTATCTGAAGCGGTTGGTGTTGTATAAGTCACCACTGCACTGCAATTGCCTGCATCATTATTCACCGAAATATCGGATGGACAAGAAATAAATGCTGGCGCTATGATATCGGCTGTTACAGAAACATCTTGCGATTTTGTAAATGTACAACCAACACTATTTGTATAAGAAAGAGAGATTGTTGCGCTACCGACTGAAACACCCGTTACAACACCCCCAGAACTAACTGTAGCATTGTTCGAGTTTGAACTCCATGTACCACCAAATGTAGGTGGCATAGTTCTTAAAGTAATAGTAGCACATTGTGCAACAGAATTCGCGCCAGTAATTGAAAATGTCGGTAAAGGATTGATAATAACTTTAGCTGTATTGCTTGTAGTAGTTGTATTGCCGCAACTACTTGTTACAACGCAGTAATAGTAAACTGTTCCTGCATTGATTGAAGGCGGCGTATAAGTTGCATTGGTAGCTCCTGTAATTAAAGTACCACCTGAATTGGAATTACTCGCGTTAGAATACCATTGATACGTTAAACCGCTTGGAGTGACGCCGCGAAAAATAACTTCATCTGGATTGTTAAATCCAAGCGTCGTATTCGGATCGGTAGCGCTAACGGTTAAAACTGTTGTTGCGCTCGTTTGACAAACCGTTTGTGTAGTGAGTGGTTGTGAATTTATAATGGGCGCACTACAATTAACGGTTATACTTTGTGTAGCTTTGCCGATACAACCGTTAGCATCGGTGTAAGTATAAGTTATGACAGTGCTGTTACTGCTCACTTTACCTGTTACTACTCCTGTAGATGCACCAACTGTTGCGAGCGAAGTATTCGAACTCCAAGTACCACCACTTGGAGTACCTGTTAAAGTAATAGATGCATTAACTGCTACGGTATTCGCACCAGAAATACTCGGTGTTGGTAAAGCATTGACAACAACTTGTACGGGGTTACTTGTTGTAGCGCTATTACAACTGTTTTTTACAATGCAGTAATAATAAATTGTACCCACTGCTGCTGTAGGCGGTGTGAAACTTGAAGTAGTTGCATTTGCAATGAGCGTTCCACCTGTGTTAAGATTGCTCGAATTAGAATACCACTGATAATTTAATGCGCCTGTTTCGGTGGTTGTTGCTGAAATAGTTAAATTAGTAGGCGTACTATTTAAACAAACACTTTGTGTTGTTGGCGACGGCTGAGCAGTTATTGAAGGACTACTACAACAAAAGGGAGCAGTAAGGATGGCTGATGCGACATTAGAAACGCAACCTGAGTATTTGTCTTTCGCGACGATCTTATACGAATTAGGCAACAAACCAGTTTTTGAATAATCATCTTGAAAGGTAGCACCATTATCGAAACTGTATGTAAAACAAGCATCAGCTCGAAAACTTACCCTATTTTTACCGGGATTGGTTAAACCCGGATCCGTATTACACACAGGTGAAGTAATGAGAATTGTACCTGTGTTACTATTACACGTCGGTTGTGTGAGCGTAAATTCAGGTGCAACGAAAGGTTGAAGAAATTGTACGTTCGCAAGATTAGATGTTACACTGCTTGTATTATCGCATGAAGTTGTTACAACGCAATAGTAAACACTACGAGCACCATTTACATTATTTACCAAAGGTGGCAAATAAGTCGAACTTGTAGCATTCTGAATGGCAATACCATTTTTAGCACTTAATTCTTCTGTCTTGTACCATTGATACTTTAAAGTATTTGGAGAAGTTACTGAAGCTGAAATGGATAAAATTATCGGGTTACTTCCATTACAAACTGTTTGATTTGCTGGAGATGGTTGCGAAGTAATTGTGGGTGCAACGCAACAATTGGTAACCGAATTGAGTTTGGCATCCACTGAATTAGAAGCACAACCAGTTATCTTTGATTTTGCGACAAGTTTATAAGTATTAGGCGATAAACCTGTTTGCGTCGCCTCATCTTGAAAATTTGTTCCATTATCAAAACTATAGCTGTAACAATCATCAGCACGAAAACTTACTCTATTTTTATTGGGATTGGTTAAACTTTCATAGGGAGGACATATAGGTGAATTGATGAGAATCGTACCCGTATTATTAGTACAAGTAGGTTGAGTGAGTGTAAATGTGGGTAGGTCAGGCAATCCAACAAGTGATACGTATGCTAAATTAGATGTTACGCTGGTTTTATTATCACAAGATGTAGTTATAACGCAATAAAAATATGTAACAGCTTCATTCGTTAGAGGTGGTGAATAGGTTGAACTTGTCGCATTAGGAATTATAGTTCCGCCCGTTGTAGTTAAATTATAGGAAATATACCATTGATAGCTTAAAGTGCCTGCATCTCTAAAATGGGTTTTTGTTGGGTCAGTAAAGGGTGCTTCATTATTCGGGTCGGTAGCAACAACAGTTATAGGTGTTGGCGTAGTACCCTGACAAACACCATTACTGTTGGGTTGCCTAGTTATTTGTGGTGCTTGGCAACAAACAGTAATGGTGCTTGTAATATCGTTAAAACTCGCATCATAAACTGTTAAACCGCTCACAGCATTGGGCAAACAACTAATTTTGGGATAATCAATAGCCAATTCAATTAAACCCGAAGGTAAAGTGGGCAAAACAGTCATTGAATTTTTGTTGCAATACAAATAAGTCAAACCCGAAGGTAAAGTGGGCAAAACAGTAATTGAATTTTTTCCGCAATACAATTCAGTCAAACCCGAAGGTAAAGCGGGTAAAGCAGGAATTGAATTTAAGGTACAATCTAAATACGTTAAACCAGAAGGCAAAGTGGGTACAGAGGTAAGTGAATTTGAACTACAATCTAAACGATTTAAACCAGAAGGCAAAGTGGGTACAGAGGTAAGTGAATTTGTGCTAAAATTCAGAATTAACAAACCAGAAGGCAAAGTGGGTAATGTGGTTAATGAATTTGTATTGCAATCTAAAGTGGTCAAACCCGTAGGCAAAGTGGGTAAAGTAGTTAAAGAATTGCCAGAGCAAAACAAGGTTTGCAAACTCGCAGGTAAAGTGGGTAAAGTAGTTAAAGAATTGTCCGAGCAAATCAAGTTTTGCAAACTTGTAAAACCACTAATGCCTGTTAAATCTGATATAGATTTATAGTTTACGTTCAAAACTAATAAAGTTGCTGCCGCAGCAGTCAAATTATTGCACGCATCAATACATGTTGGGCACTTAGTTTTTATAGCCGCGGCAAAATTGGCATCGGGTATGTGCACACCACCACAAACAGTTACTGTATTTGTTATTGTGGCAGAGCTATGATCTTTAACAACTAAACCTGGAACAGCATTCGGTAAACAACAAACACCTGGAAAGTCAATAAACAATAACTTCAAGGTCGAGGGTAAGGTCGGTAAAAATGTAATTAAATTACCATCACAATATAAAGTTGTTAAGCCACTTGGTAAAGTTGGCAAGGTTGTCAAAGAACTTTGCGCGCAATCCAAATAGGTTAAAGTCGAAGGCAAAGTTGGTAAGGTTGTAAAAGAATTTCTATAGCATTCCAAATGGATCAAACCTGAAGGCAAAGTCGGTAATGACGTCAATTTGTTTTCATCGCAATCTAAATAAGTTAAAGTTGCAGGTAAAGTGGGTAAAGATGTCAAAGAATTTGTATAGCATCTCAAAGTTGTTAACCCCGAAGGCAAAGTCGGTAAAGATGTCAAAGAATTTGAAGTGCAAGACAATATTGCTAAACCCGAAGGCAAAGTCGATAATGATGTCAATTTATTAAGCTTGCAATCTAATTCAGTCAAACCCGCAGGCAAAACAGGTAAATTAGTCAAAGAATTTGTATAGCATTTTAAAATTGTTAAACCCGTAAAACCGCCAATGCCTGTTAAATCAGCAATTGATTTACTGTGAACATCTAAACTTGTTAAAGTTGCTGCAGCGGCTGTTAAATTATTGCAGGCATCAATACACGTTGGGCAAGCAGAACTTATGGCAGCTGCAAAATTGGCATCAGGTATGTGTGTAGCACCACAAACAGAAATGATGTTTGAAATATTGCTATTAGTCTGATCTCTCACAACTAAACCTGCTACAGCGTTCGGTAAACAACAAATTTTAGGATAATCAATGAATAAACCAGTTAAGCTATTCGGTAAAGCGGGTAACGCTGTCATTGAATTAGAATAACAAAATAAAGTAGTTAAGCTACTCGGTAAAGTGGGTAAAGTGGTTAATGAATTTGTGTTGCAATCCAAAAAAGTCAAGCTCGAGGGCAACGTGGGCAAACTCGTTAATTTGTTATTTTTGCAATGCAAATCCGTCAAACCCGATGGTAACGAGGGGGAACTCGTTAATTGGTTATTATCGCAATTCATTATCGTCAAACCAGATGGTAAGGTGGGTAAACTTGTTATTTGGTTATTTTTGCAAGTCATATTAGTCAAACCAGAAGGCAAAGCGGGTAATGTTACCAGTGAATTAAAACTGCAATTTAATAACGTCAAGCCTGTAAAACCGCCTATGCCCGTTAAATCAGTAATTGATTTACTGTTAACATTTAAAGATGTTAAAGTGGTTGCAGCCGTTGTTAAATTATTGGAAGCATCAATACAAGTTGAACAGACAGATTTTATAGCGGCTGCGAAATTCGCATCAGGTATGTTAATGGCAGGCGGCGTTACAATTTCTACATTTGAAGTATTGTCACTCACATTTGCAGAAAATACTTTGGCGTAAATAGTATTTGATTTTGCAGATGCATTTAACACTTTCGGTTTCGGATTTTCGGAGGGTGGGGTTTTATCGCCACCACTGTTTCCAAGAACAATGTTTGGGATAGCTGTTAAAAAACAAAAAAATAAAAATTGCGTGAGTACACCACTAAAAATTAAGTGTGCTGATAGTGTAGAATTTTTTTTCATGAACCTAAATTTCTTCAATAATTTGATTAATACAGTTTTTTAAAACATTCACTTCGCAGTAATACATACAGTTATAAATAATCGCGTCTTACAAACACAATATTTAAATTAAAAAAACGCTTTTGAAGCACTACGCTATGCTTCAAAAATTATAGGCTTTAACTAACGGTAAAGGAGAGCGAAAAAATGTTGGGTTTCGATTTCAATTATTCATTTTAGAAAAATAAAATAAAACCCAACAAGGGGAAATATAACTTATTTATATAGATGCAAATGTAATCAATGTTTAGAATCGAGAATTTACTAATTGACGAGTGAAGCAAAAATATTGACGAGCCATAGTAAAACTATTGACGAGCGAAACAAAAGTATGGGCGAACAAACAAAACAATGCACGGGAATTGCATTAATGAATGATAAGTAACTCATGTAACGCAGCTCGGTGCAGCGCACCTAAATATTTGTAGAATATCAGCAAGAAATACGTTCAAGGTGCAGCGCACCTTCAATATAATTCGGTTTATATTAAGGTGCGCTGCACCTTGAAAAACATTATTTTGTGTTTTTCTACAAATATTAAGCGGCGCTGCCGCTTGCGTAACATCATTAGTAATAACAAGATTTCTGGAATTTCATCCGTGGCTGAACAAATTAAACATAAAACATCCCGAATAATCTATCTGAGAAAATTCGGGATGTTTCGTGTTGCCTTTTGCCTTTTCTTCTATTCTTTCATCAATTTTTGAACGAACCGCTCGCCGTTTGATGTAACTTCAATGATATAACATCCTGCTGCATACTGAGAGATATCGAAATCAGTTGAATTACTGTTTGCTAAACGTGCATCCATTTCACGACCCAACAAATCCAACAATCTAATGTAAGTAGTATTTTTATTGTCGAATACAATTGTCACACTAGATTTCGCAGGATTAGGTACAATATTTATACCAGGCGCCTGATTGCTGATACCTGACCGCTGATATCTGATAACCACATCCGCTTCATTGCCATTCGCATCGTTCGCAACCGATGGCGTTTTCGAACTGCCAAACGTGAGAACGTCGCTCAATTTGGAATTTGTATTTGCTACAAATGTAATTTCAACCATTTGAACCGAAGCGTTAGATTTACCATTCCAAGATGTTGTAACAGCGTTTGAAAACATCCCAAAATTTTCATCGCTCATGTTTGTTAAATTACCAGCTTTGAGTGCTTTAACTGTTGCCTCTTTGAATTGAAACGTGCCTTGCAATGCCAGTGCGTTAAAATTATCGGCACCGATTTTAACCGTGTATTCTTTACCTGCTTGAAGTTGTTGGTCATCAACTTTCAATTCGATAGTTTTAGCTGACCGTACTCCAACCTTCCCGAATGCTGGAGTATAATTTTGATTTACATCGCCTATTTTAACCGCTACAAAATTAGCTGTTGGTGTACCTGTGATGAGATTAATATTGGCAACCTCCGGAAAATCTTCACCGAATGGATTTTGTGCATTTTTAAAAACGTATGATTTATCGACAAATCGCCAAACTCCCGCAGGTAATTGTTTGTCGATGTTTAGTATGAAGCGACGTAATGCCAACATATCAGCAGCATCCACTTCATTCGATTTATCGACATCGGCAGCAATAATTTTGTACGGACTATTGAGGGTTTCGATACCCAAAATATGTTTACTGATTAAAGCAATATCGTACGTTGAAACGCCTGAAAATTTATCCTCTACACTTGTTTTAGTGGCGCGCGCTTGGTAGGTGGCACCGCGCAGCACACTCGCTGTGAAATCGCCATTGGCATCCGTGTTTGTTTGTAGGGATGTTGCACGCAACGTCTCTACCGCGTTAACCGTAACATTCGCAACCGCTTGGCTGTTTTCCGATTTAATGCTGCCCGACAATGGCACAGTTAGCGAAAGACCGACATTTAAATTGGATGTTTTTAAAATTAAGTTGAGCTTAGGGTTATTCGGACGCGTGAGCGTATCGTGGGTAATCTGACAAAAATATATGCCTGATACTGCTGGCGTAAATGTATGCGAACGCGTTGTAGCCAATAATGATGTATCATTATTAGTCCCAATTCGGAACCATTTAAATCTCTGAATACTATCTGGTTCACCTGTAAATACAGACAGC
>JAYWBA010000295.1:0-22352 GCA_043781915.1 Saprospiraceae bacterium | reverse complement strand
GATAGTTGTCAAGTTGATAGAAGACAGAAAAACAAGCGATAAACGACTGCCAACTGTCAACTAAACTATCAACCACTACAAATATAACCTTAAAATATATAGTAGGTACTTAAAAACATAAATTATGCAAACCTTACTTTTAATTCTATAACTTTCTAAGTTACTCTAAGGCTCACCTTTGCATTGTGGTTGAAATTCTTTAACCATGATAAAAATACTACAATGAAGAGTAATTCTGAATTACAGACAGATGTTCAAAACGCTATTAAATGGGAACCGTTATTGGATGCCGCAGAAATTGGCGTTACCGTAAAAGATGGTGTTGTTTCCCTAACAGGCGAAGTTGACAGCTACGCAAAAAAAATGGAAGCAGAAAATGCTGCAAAAAAGGTTATTGGTGTTAAAGCCATAGTTGAAAAAATTGAAGTGAAATTTCCAAATGCTTGGACAAAAACCAATACTGAAATTGCCACCGAGGTTTTGACTGCTTTAAAATCGAATTGGTCTGTACCAAAAGATAAAGTAACCGTGAAAGTTGAAGAGGGGTGGGTAACCTTAGGAGGTGAACTGGCTTGGAACTACCAAAAAGAAGCTGCAAAAAGTGCGATAAATTACTTGGCGGGTGTTAAAGGTGTAACCAATGGCATTAAAATAAAATCGGAAACACACGATGCCATAGAACAAAAAGACGTTGAAAATGCGATTGCTCGAAGTTGGTCAATAGATGACAATGACATTCAAGTAAAAGTATCTGGCACAACTGTGACACTCAATGGCACTGTAAATTCTTGGTATCAAAAAGAAGAAGCAGGTCGTATTGCTTGGAATACACCAGGTATTTGGCACGTTGAAAACAAATTAGCCGTTGATTATTACTACAGTTTAGTTTAATAATTAAATTTCTATTAAAACTTAGTAAAGGTGCAAGTACATCTTTCACCTTTACTCTTTGTTTTAAACCATCATTAAATTAATAACCGTGAATGATACACATTATTACGAAGTAAATTTATTTTGGAATTCATCAACACAAGGAACTTTAAGCAAAATTATTTTACAGCCATCTATAATGATTAAAACACAATAAATGATGAAAATTATTTTGTTTATATCGCTTTTAAGCGTTTTTTCTACACTCAGTCTACTTGCTCAAACCGAAACTGTTGAAAGTAAACTTTGGAATCCTATTCCGCGCAACTATGAAGTCAAACAAGCTATTGAAGTAGAAAGCCTTTTCCCGATGTTTTTATTTGGCGGTTATCATTTTGCTGTTGGTTATCGTTATGAAAAATTCAGAGTACGTCTCAGCGTCATTAACGGTGGCACATATAACGCCGAAACAGTGGGAATAAATAATTCTTCCCCCAATTTTAAACGATTTTACAATACATCGCCAGGTATTTTCTTGGGTTACAACGTCTGGAAGAACCTTGATATTTACGCGTATTTAGAAAGTCATACTTTCGGAATTCAACAACAAACCACTGGAACTACAATAGATATTAGGAGTATTGATACAGGTTTAGGTGTGAGTTACCAGTTTTTTTTCGGACGCATTTTTTACATTCAACCAGGGGTACACCTTTATTTGCGCGCCAGTAAAAGTGCCGAATTTGGCGATATCACTTACAATATTCCGAATGCCGATGTTTCACCCGTGATTCGTGTGGGATGCCGACTTTGGCGTAAATACTAAACAAGCTGTGAGCTTTGAGCCTTGAGCTTTGAGCTTCTAATCGCGAGTGAGGTCTCAAAGCTCATAGCTCAAAGCTTATAATTTATGAACAGAAAAAAATTTTTAGCCGTTGCAGGCGGAACGATTGTAGTTGCGGGTGTAACATATTATTTATCGAGTGATAAAAGTAATTTTACCAGACTCGATACGCAACAAAAAGACGTAACGAAAGTGCCTTTAACACGCGATGAAACAGAAATTTTATATTTAGCATCACTTGCACCGAGCGGACGCAACGCGCAACCTTGGTTCGTAAAATATATCGATACCTATCATTGGATTATTGGAAACGATAAAAGTAAATGGCTTAACGGAGTTGATCCAACGCAGCGCGAAACGATTTTATCCATAGGCGCGTTTCTGCAAAATTTAGAATATGCGGCTAATCATTTAGGTTACGCATGCGAGTTAAAATTATTGGCTAAAAGCAACCAAGATGAGGATATAATGGAAGTTAAACTTTCAAAATCGAGCCATGTATCTGATTTCGATATCGAAAAAATAAAACTGCGTAGAACTATCAGGACGAATTACGTGAACGATATTTTAAAGCCAGAAGATGTCAGTTATTTAATCAACGATGCGTCGCGTTTCATAAACTATTTACCCAATACGTCAAAAGAGCATCAATACTTAAATGAACAAACGATTGAATCGAATAAAATTCAATCGTACAGAGATGATGCGCAGCGCGAACTCGCCGATTGGATTCGATTTTCGAGTGCGGATGCCCAAAAACACCGTGACGGACTTACTATGGCAAGTATGGAAATAGCAGGTGCCTCGGCGTGGGTTTTACGCAATTTTTACAGCAAGCAAAATGTAATGACAACAAATTTCAGAAACCAGAACATTGATAATGTCAAAAAAGAAGTAGCGCAATCTGCCGGTTGGTTTTTGATAACAAGTGAAGATAATTCGGTGGCATCGCTCATAGAAACAGGAAGGCGTTTTCAACGCCTTTGGTTAAAGGTACGCGATAGAAACATTGCAATTCACCCAATGACACAAATACTAGAAGAACCAAAAACAAATCAGGTATTGAATCAGTATTTAGGCGTTAAAGAGCCGATTCAATTTATTTTACACACGTCTTATGTTAAAAATTATCCGAAACCCGTTTCGCTTAGGCGATCCGTTGATGCGTTTGTAAGAACATAAAAAGTCAACTATTTTAAAATGATTTTTATGCTTAAATTTTTTTTTCGCCTTGGTTATGCTCATTCATGGAAAAAATAAATTCAATTAAAAAGAGGGCAAGAATTGCTGGTTTTTGGTACTTGTTATTAGGTATCTGTGCTGGATATAGTTGGATATATACCAAGAAAATTTTTGTTGCTGGAAACGCAGCACAAACAGCAAACAATATTCTTAAATCAGAATCGCAATATCTTGCTGCCATTGTAAGCAGTATAATTGGTCAAATAAGTTTTATCCTTTTAGGATTGGCTTTGTATAGGTTATTAAAAAAAGTGCATGAAACGCAATCAAAGCTTATGATAACGTTTATGCTAGTTTCTGTTCCTATAATGTTTGTTAATATCATTTTCCAAACGGAGGCACTGTTTGTGTTGAATAGAGGGGGATATTTAAATATATTCTCAACAGAGCAAATCAATTCACTTTCAATGCTCTTTATGAATTTATATTTTACGGGGATACATATTGTGGAAATATCTTGGGGATTATGGCTTTTTCCGCTGAGTTATTTGGTCTATACATCAAATTATTTTCCAAAAATCCTTGCTCTCTTACTCGTAATTGCAGGACTATGTTATCTGATTGGTAGTATGTCTTATTTAATAAATCTGGAATTTTATTCAACAATTCAAACGTATTTAAGCATTCCGGAATCAATAGGTGAATTGTCGATAGTATTTTGGTTGTTAATTAAAGGTGTAAAGGAACAGAAACTCGTAACTGGAAAATTTGACTGATTGTAATAAGCACTAAAACTTAAAAAATAAAGTACAATGAACAAACAACTTTGGACATATATCATCATCGCTTATTCAATAACTTGGACATTGGTTATTGGAATTTATTTTCTATACACTCAAAACGCCATCACACTTAATCAACTTAATATCTATTTCACCTTAGGTTCATTAGGTCCTTTTCTTTCTGCAATTATCACAACACAACTATTTTATAAAAAAGACGGATTAAAGAAATTATTCGCTACGCTTCGTCCAAGCATGTTAAATAAAAAAACAATTTTACTTTCTTGCTCTCCGCTTATATTTTTACTTATCGGTTGGCTATCGTATCCACTGCTGATGGGCAAATGGTTTTCATTTGATACAACCAAAGAACAATTCAATCTCACAAACACAGCTTCCTATTTGGGATGGGCATTACCTTTTATCGCTTATGCCATATTTGAAGAATTAGGTTGGCGAGGTTTTGCTTTGCCTCATTTGCAATCGAAATTTTCCGCTTTTAAATCTACTGTTATTCTCACATTTATTTGGGCTTTGTGGCATGCACCATTTTTTTTGTGGCGGTTTAATTTTAGTATTGGCATTACGATTGGTTTTTTCTTCGGCATTTTTGTCGGAGCAATCATACTCACATCAATCTTCAATTTGAGCAGAGGTTGTGTTTTGGCTACTATTATATTTCATCTCACTAATAATATAGCTTCTGCATTTGACAAAGATTATATGGTGGCAGTAGTAAGTACAGGCTTTGTGCTTCTTGCTATTTATTTACTTGTAAAATATAAACCAAAAGACCTTTCGGACAAAGAGCGAACAAAACATTATTTTCAAATTTGACAACATACAATGAATATGAAAAACGAGTGACATGGAGAATAAAATAGAATCCGAAAGCAAGGTCAAACATTATTGGATTTATTTTGTCATAGTATGGAATATACATAATTTAGAAGAAGCTATGACAATGTCTAAATGGATTGGTAGCAATAAGGATAAAATACTGGAGTTGGCTACAATCCTTCTATATGCTTTTTGCTATTCTGCTTATTTTTGTTGTATTGCTGCTACAAGTGAGGAGTTTTTATAAAAATAGGCTTTTATGATTGAAAATCAATGAAATACTGAGGTAGGTACTTATGCGATTTTTGTTTTATGAAGTGCGTGAAATTTGCAACTTAAAACCAAAATTGTGTAACAAATATCCTTTCTAATACACATACCTTTACGAACTAAAACCTTAGACGTTATAGTCGCTTCTTACATTTTACCTCCTTAGCCCCTATCATCAGAATTCGGAATATTTCAGGGTTTTAGGTGATAAAATCAAAGATCATACATAAAAACCTAATTAATTTCACTTAATTCTCTAATTTTTCTAAACATCTTTAATTATGAAAATAATTATTTACAACAGCATTTTTATGGCATTAACACTCTTTTCAACTTCTTTGAAAAGCCAAACTTATTGTTCCTCAAAAGGGAATTTGCCGTGGGAACATTGGATAGAACGGGTGTCTCTCTCGTCTAATAATTTTAGTAATCCTTCTATAAAAGAAGGTTACGGCAATTTTACGGCTTTGACGGGCATGACGGCACAACGCCAACAGACCAGTTTATTTACTATTAGTCCGCAAGCAAGTTGGCTTAATGACCCACAGAACAATCAAATATTTTGGCGTGTGTGGATTGATTACAATGGTGATGGCGATTTTACGGATGCCGATGAACAAGTCATTAGCCGACAAGTGGTCTTTACGTCGGGCATTTTTTTAGACAATGAAACTACTTTTACAGTACCAATAACGGCGAGATTAGGTAATACTCGCCTTCGAGTTGCGATGAAAGTCGGTGGTTATCCAATGCCTTGCGAAAATTTTGATATGGGCGAAGTTGAGGATTATACCATCCAAATTACTGAGGGGGGACAAACAGGTGGTGGTTACTGTGCGTCAAAAGGCGTTGCGCCTTGGGAATTATGGATTTCTAATGTTCAATTGAATACTATCAATAACGCAAGTGATAAATTTAAAGACTACAATACGCTTGGTTATTCGAATTATACAAATCTATCTACAACGATTGCTAAAAACCGTCCCTATCAATTGACCGTAAATCCATCACTCAGTTGGGTAGGTAATTTGTCGAATGTTTATTGTCGCGTTTGGGTGGATTACAATGGCAATAACACTTATGAAAGTACCGAACTTGTTTTTCAAGGGACAAATATGAACTCTTTTTCAGGCAATATTATTGTTCCAGCAACGGCTATTGATGGTACTGTTCGGATGCGCGTTGCTGTTAAATGGGGTAGCTATCCAGAACCTTGCGAAACATTTGAACGCGGCGAAGTAGAAGATTATACGATAAACCTTCAAGGAATTTCCGTGAAATGGATTAATGCCGCGGTTCAAAATTGGTTAGTGCCACAAAACGCCACAATCGGGCAAACTCAAAACAGTACTTTCGACTTGACGAGCAACGGAACGCTTCCTTTATCAAACGTTTTGGTGGGCGCTTTTTTGTCCTCTGATAGTCTTTGGGGATCCAACGATGTGCTTATCGGTAATATAACTTCGCCACCGATAGGCATACAAACCTTGGTTGGACAAGTGCTGCCTTTTACAATTCCAGCAAACACACTTGCCGGCAATTATTTTATCATTCTTAAAGCAGATTATACCGATTTATTGACGGAAATAGACGAGACAGACAATACTATTATTAAGCCGTTTGTCGTACAAACGGGCGGCACTAATTATTGTGATTCAAGAGGAATTGCACCTTGGGAATTATGGATTTCTAAAGTGCAATTTGAGACGATAAACAATGCGAGTGATAAATTTAAAGATTTTAAAACGCTTGGTTATTCGGATTATTCAAATATTTCAACAACGATTACAAGAGGCATGACATCCGTTTTGACTGTTACGCCTGAATTAAGTTGGTCGGGTAATTTACCAAATGTGTATTGTAGAGCTTGGATTGATTATAACGGGAATAAAATCTTTGAACCTTCAGAACTTGTTTTTCAAAATACAAATATAACGCCTTTTGTGGCAGCTATTCGAATACCAAACGCGCCTGCTATCACAGCTCGGATGCGTGTAGCCGTAAAATGGGGCAGCTATCCAGAACCTTGCGAGACATTTGGACGTGGCGAAGTGGAAGATTATACACTTAATTTCCAAACAGGCGGGGCAATTATTAATTCACCTATTTTAGAATTAGAAGCACACGCAACGTTAGATAATGCTCAATTAATATGGCTATCTAATCAATCCGATGTCGCTTATTTTGAAATTTACAAAGCAAATAAACAAGATGTTCTCGATGTTCGGGACGCGGTTACGCACCATTTTCAGAAGATAGGTGTACAGAAAAGCGTTGAAAAAGACAATTTACAATCCTATTTCTTCAACGAAACCTCAAATGCTGAGGGGTCTTATTTTTATCAAATCAAAGCCATTAAATACAATGGTATGGTGCAAATGTCGGCAATTAAAGAAGTTAAAATAAATGATTTTAGTGGTGAGAAAGTGTTCCCAAATCCTGCCTCGGATGAAGTCTCTATTCTTTTAAAATATGATGACAATGCAGAATCTAAAGTGTTTTTTTACAATATTTTAGGTGTTGTTGTTAAGACGCTTTCTCCAAGCAAATCAAATACTACTTTAATTAAAACGGAAGTAAGTGACTTGCCAACAGGACAATATTATGTGCGGATTGTAGCAAAAGGAAAGCGAGATGTGGTGCATCGGTTTGTGATTGTGCGCTAAACAGAATAATCTTTCTATGTCATATTCAAGTCTATAAAAGTACTGTAAAACTGAAAGCGACTATTTGCACGAAATACGGGACGCCCGAAGTTCTTCAATTTAGAGAAGAAGTATCAACCCAACGACAAATACATTCCGATATTGGCATTAACGACAATGTACAATTTATTTTACGGACAGGTTATCTGAAAAATTATCCGCAACCTGTTTCGCTTCGGCGATCTGTTGATACGTTTGTAAGAACTTAGCAAATTCCTCAATCATGGAAAATTAAACAAAATTAAATTGGATTAAGTTAATCCACACGCTGATTTGGATTTTTTTCAACGTAGTCTTATTTTATATGGCTTACAAAGTGATTGTGAATAAAATAGATAAATTTGTTTGGATAGGAATTGCTCTTATTCTTTTAGAAGGAGTCGTTCTACTGATTTTTAAAAAGATGTGCCCAATTACACTTATTGCCCGTAAGTTTTCCGATTCAACAAAAGATAATTTTGATATTTATTTGCCCAATTGGTTAGCAAAAAATAACAAGCTGATTTATACGACTTTGTTTGTGCTGATTATTTGTGGTTTGATTTATAGGCTTTTAAAATTTTAATGCTTCAAAAAGTCCAAAATACTGAGGGGTCCCTAAAAAGCATAAACGCTTGATTATCGGTTTGATAATCAAGCGTTTGGGCGTTAAAAAGGGCATTTATACTAAGGGGGGTAAATTAAGGCAGGGAAATTATTACCCAATCTTCAAAAAAAAATTAACTTTACTTATTATTTTCAATAGTATAAAATATTTTATATGGCATCAAGTAATAAAATACCCGAAATATATAAGGAGCTTATCAAATCGCCAAACCATTTTCCTGTGGTTGGCATTGGCGCATCCGCGGGTGGGCTTGATGCTTTTAAAAAATTATTGAAAGCCATACCCGAAGACTCAGGCATGGCTTATGTGCTGGTACAACACCTTGACCCGAACCACGAAAGTCTGTTGGTAGAACTGCTGCAAAAAGTGACGGCTATACCCGTATTGGAAATTGCCGACGATATCAAAGTGCAGCCCAACCATATTTATATTCTGCCGAGCAATAAAATGATGATTGCCAATGATGGTGTGTTGGAACTAAGCCCCCGCCCTGCAAAAAATAAAATGGAACGCAATCTACCCATTGACCTTTTCTTTAAATCACTCGCCGAAGTGCATCAAAGCCAGGCAATAGGGGTGGTTTTATCGGGAACTGCCAGTGATGGTACAATGGGATTAAAAGCTATTAAAGACCACGGAGGCATCACTTTTGCACAAGATGAAGAATCGGCACAGTACGAAGGCATGCCGCAGAGTGCAGCAGAAGCGGGTGTGGTTGATTTTATTTTGCCGCCCGATAAAATACCACAAAAGCTTTTGGAAGTATTAAATATTATTAGAGGAAAAGATGTGGAGGATATTCCACAACAAGATGAAGATGTATTCAAACAAATCCTTTCGCTGCTGCGTATTCGCAAGGGTACTGATTTTACGTATTACAAACAAGCCACTATTCGTAGAAGGATACTCCGCAGGATGGCAATTAATAAAACCGAAGAACTTTCCGTCTATTTAAAATATTTAAGAGAAAAAAAAACCGAACAGGATTTGTTGTATCAGGACTTGCTGATACCTGTAACCGATTTTTTTAGAGACCCTAAAATTTTTGACAGCTTACGCAAAACGGTATTTCCGCTTATTGTAAAAAATAAAAAAGAGGGCGAGCCTATCCGTGTGTGGGTCGCAGGATGCAGCACAGGCGAAGAGGTCTATTCTATTGCTATCTGTTTTAAAGAATTGTTGGGCGACCGATTTTCGCCAGACGGTCATCAACGCGTGCAGATTTTTGCGACCGACATCAGCGAACTTGCTATTGCAAAAGCCCGAAATGGCATTTATTCAAAAAGCAATGTACAAGGATTAAGCGAAGAGCACCTTAAAGAGTATTTTACAAAAAATAATGGCGACTACCAAGTAAAAAAGTCCATTAGGGATTTATGTGTATTTGCCCAACACAATTTTTTAAAAGACCCTGCTTTTAGCAAAATGGATTTTATAAGCTGCCGCAATGTGCTTATTTATATGGAGCCTTATTTGCAAAAAAAGGCACTCACCACTTTTCATTATGCATTGAACCCAAAAGGTTTTTTATTGCTCGGCAAATCAGAAACAACGAGCGGCGTACCGGAACATTTTGCCCTTTGCCAAGTAAAAGGCACTGCTAGAACCGATAAAATATTCACCCGTAAAGATATAGCGGTTAAGTTTGTGCCTACGTCAAGTCTGCGAAGCGAAAAAAGTTATGTTGATACAATTATTAAAAGCAAAAACGAAGTCATTCAAACCGACTTTCAAAAAACGGCTGATGATATTATGCTCAGCAAATACACGCCTGCGGGTGTCGTGGTAAATGAGGCAATGGATATTGTGCATTTCAGGGGCAGCACGGGCAATTTTTTAGAACCGTCGCCGGGCAAAGCCAGCTTTAATATATTAAAAATGGCTAAGGAAGGATTGGCTTTTGAACTGCGTAATATTTTGCATAAAGCAAAAAAAGAAAATGCAACGGTCGTAAAGGAAAATATTCCGATACTGGTAAATGGCGTACAACGCAATATTTCAATTGAAGCCATGCCATTGCCCAATATTATTGAGCCGCATTACCTTGTGCTTTTTCACAATCAGTCATTGACTGCCAATAGCCAACTACCAACGGGTACTAAAAAATCAACCGCCGCTTCCAAATCAACGAGTGCAGCCAAAGATTTACGCATATTGCAATTAGAAAAAGAACTCGCACAAAGCCGTGAGGACATGCGGAGCATTACCGAAGACCAAGAAGCTGCCAATGAAGAACTGCAAAGTGCCAATGAAGAATTGCTCAGTGGCAGTGAAGAATTGCAGAGTCTGAATGAGGAAATGGAAACCAGCAAAGAAGAATTGCAAAGTACCAATGAAGAACTAACGGTCGTAAATCAGGAAATGGTTGGGCTAAACGAACAGGTAACAGAGGCAAGAGATTATGCAGAAGCCATTATATCTACCTTGCACGAACCGCTGTTGGTGCTGGATAAACACTTTCGGGTAAAATCAGCCAACTATTCTTTTTATAAAACCTTCCAAGTAAGTGAAAAAGATACAGAGGGTAAATCAATTTTTGATCTCGGCAATAAACAATGGAATATTCCAGAATTACGGGAACTGTTACAAAACATTCTGTCACATCGAACAAAATTTGAAAATTTTGAAGTTGCGCACAATTTTCCCAACATTGGCGAACGGATTGTACTACTCAATGCCCGTGAATTAATAAATGAAACGGGCAGCGAAAAATTAATTTTATTGGCGATTGCGGATATAACGGAACAGAAAAGAATTGACAAAGAATTGATAGATGCAAAGGAGTTCGCTGAAAATGCCGCTAAGTACAAACAACAGTTTTTATCAAACATGAGTCACGAAATTAGAACGCCCTTGAATTCCATTTTAGGCTTTACAAATGTGTTATTGAAAACCGAGTTGGGCGAAAAACAAAAGGATTTTGTACAAGCTATAAAAACAAGCAGCAGTTCGTTAAACGTACTCATAAATGATATACTTGATTTGGCAAAAGTAGATGCGGGTAAAATGACTTTTGTAAAACAGCCATTTGAAATGCGTAAATCAATAGAGTCAATACTATATTCTTTTGACCTGAAAATAAAAGAAAAGAATTTAGAACTTGTAAGTGAATACGATAGCGAAATACCATCAATAGTAGTAGGCGATTCAGTCAGATTAAATCAGATTATTTTAAATTTGATGAGTAATGCCATAAAATTTACACACGTGGGAAAAATTACGCTAAGTATTAAATTGCAAAGCGCAGATGAAGAAAATGTGTTTATTGAATTTACTGTTACTGATACCGGCATTGGCATTGCCGAGAATAAAATAAATTTAATTTTCAATCTCTTTGAACAAGTAGACATTAACACCTCAAGTTTGTATGGCGGAACAGGAGTAGGACTTGCCATTGTTAAACAATTAGTAGAATTTCAAGGCGGCAATATTAAAGTAAGTAGTAAAACAGGTGTAGGTTCAACATTTAGTTTTATCCTACCATTTGGAAAAACGACTATGCAAATAGTAGAAGAAGTAAAAATACTAAAATTAGATTCAACTATTAAAAACCTGCGCGTATTAGTAGCCGAGGATGTGGTATTAAATCAATTATTAATCAAAATGATTTTAAGTGATTTTGGATTTGAATATGATGTCGTGAATAACGGTAAAATTGCCATAGAAAAATTGCAAACCAATGCCTACGATATTATTTTAATGGATTTGCAGATGCCCGAAATGAATGGGTTTGAAGCAGCGCAATATATTCGCAAAATAATGAAATCTAAAATTCCGATAATTGCTTTGACGGCAGACGTGACGACAGTTGACGTTGCCAAATGCAAAGAATTTGGCATGGATGCTTATATTTCCAAACCGATTGACGAAAATGAATTGTACAATAAAATAGTGGCGTTGGTAAATAAGTAACCATAATCATTGATGCACAATGAATCCGTTGGAAGAATGGGTAATTTACGAGCGAAATAACGTTTTTTTTGTCAAAATACTGAGTCGTGGTCATTTAGCATCTACATTGCTTTTGCACTCATCATTTGGATTCAAGTCGAAATGGTATTTCTAAATGCTGTGAGTTGGTTACATACATTTTATATGTTTTTGGCAATCTGTATTATTTTTGTAGCATTATTACCCAAAGTTAGAATTTTTTACAAAAAACAATAGCCTAAATATGAAAGATGAATATGTAATTCCAGCACAAACACAAATTGGTCATGTGCATTTAAAAGTAGCGAACTTAGAGCGTTTGCTTAAATTTTACCGCGATTTATTAGGTTTCGAAGTCACAACACTTTATGGTGATCAAGCAGCTTTTATTTCTGCGGGCGGTTATCACCATCATATTGGTTTAAATACTTGGCAAAGTAAAGGCGCACCGCCCGCCGCTGAATAATGTTTACCAAAGCACTCGATTTAAACGATTTATTGAAATTACTGTAAATATTGTAAGCCTTAATTAGAATTTTGTAACAAGCTTTTTCCAAATTACCTACAATTTTGCACCATGATAATTTCATCATAAATTAAACTAAAATAATGAAAAAGTTATTTTTAATGTTTGTTACGGTTGCCTTAATGTCTGGTTATTCATTCGCATTGACACCTCCTCAAGTAGTTAAAACGGCATTTGATGCTAAGTTCCCGAGTGCTACAAAAGTGAGTTGGGGTAAAGAATCGGCAAAAGAATGGGAAGCTGATTTTGTTTTTGAAGGAACAAAAATTTCTGCCGTTTTTAACGAAGATGGTACTTGGATGGAAACAGAGAAAAAAATTTACACCGCTGATTTACCAAAAGCAGTACTCGATGCTATTAGAGCAAAGTATGTAGGTTGGAGAATTGTTGAAGTAGATAAAACAGAAAGCGCAAAACATGGTTCTATCTATGAAGCCGATTTAAAAAAAGGCACTAAGAAAAAAGGTGTAGCTTTTAAAGAAGACGGCACTTTAGTGAATGAATAAATTTTTGATATGAGCTATGAGCTTTGAGATACTTTTTAATTAAAAGTTCATGGCTCATAGCTTCATATAATAACCCCCCATTCAAATTAAGAACAATTTTCTGCTATGACAAATATACTACTATGTATCCTTGGTGCATTAGCTGTCTTTTATATTGCCGAAAAAATCCTTTTTTCAATACAATTTAAAAAACAAGTAAAAGAAGTTTTTGCGCAATCGAAAAGTCTCTCCGATAAAAAATTTAGTTATAAACAACTTATAGGCTTACCTGACCCTGTCCAGCGTTATTTTAAACACGTTTTAAAAGAAGGACAGCCTTATATCAGTAATGTAACGCTCACACACGATGGTCAATTTAAAATAGGTTCGAATAAAAACTGGATGGATATTGAAGGCGTACAATATTACAGTGCTGATAAACCAGCCTATATCTGGAAAGGAAGAACTGCGTTTTTCACTGCTCGAGATATGTACATTATCAATAAAGGCAGATTAATAGTTTCGCTTCTCGAAATAATTAATATTGTTGACGCCAAAGGAGAAAATTATAATGAAGCCGAATTACAACGCTGGGTTGCCGAAAACGTTTGGTTTCCAACAAATTTATTACCTAATGAAAACTTAAATTGGCTACCTATTGATTCACAAACAGCAAAATTATCTTTCGATTATAATGGTATTTCCTTTTTTTTCATTGTCGCCTTTAATGAAATGGGTGAAATAGCACAAATGGAAACACAGCGCTACATGACGGATAAAAAAAGGGAAACTTGGGTATGTAAATTAATAGACTATAAAGAGCTCAACGGAATAATCGTTCCAACGCTCGGTGAAGTTTTATGGAAATTAAAAACTGGTGATTTCTGTTATGCAAAATTTAATTTAAAAACCATTGATTATAATCGGCAATGAGCTTTGAGCTTTGAGCGCTCTTGTTTAGTGGCTCAAAGCTCGTAACTCGTAACCAACACTCAATCAGTAAATCTTGCAAATCTTGGTCAAAGTTATGTAACACCCTGCCCACAAAATAGACTCACCTTTGCATTACTGTAAAAATTTATTTCCAGTATAAAAATTGTTTTAGTGAAAAATATCTCGAATTTAAAAAGAACATTGCTTCGCGCCGTTTTAATTTCAACAACATTCATATTTGCGTCGTCTTGCACGGATGCCAATAAGCCTGAGGACACTAAAAAAGTAGCCGAAGAGCATAATGTTGCAAAATTTAGTAACACTGCAACCGAACACGATGCACAGTTTTTAGTTAATGCTGCCGAAATTAATTTAGGAGAAATTAAATTAGGTGCAACGGTTGAAAACAGTGCTATGATGCCCGAAGTTAAAAAATTGGGTGAAATGATGGAAGATGCACACACCAAAATGTTGAAAGAATTAACGGCACTTGCTAAAAAGAAATTGATCACACTACCTGACTCTGCAACTAACAGTGCACAATCCGATTATAAAAGCCTCATAGCTAAAAAAGGTATGGCATTCGACAAAGCATATTGCGATATGATGGTAGCAGGTCATAAAAGTGCTATCAAGGCTTATGAAACAGCTTCAACAGAATGTGTTGATGTTGACATTAAAGCGTATGCCTTAGCATCTCTTCCCGATTTGCGAATGCACCTCGATAAAGCTATTACGTGCCAAAAGAATTGCGAAAAAATGAAATAATTGTAGATATATAATTTGAGGATTGAGATTGTAAAACCATCCCCACAAAGAGAGGCAACTAAAGTGAAAATTAATTAGGGTTTTCAGAATAATTTTATCCTGAAAACCCTTTAATTATCTAAAATCTGATCAATATTTAATACCGAACTTTTAAAAATAATAATTATGCAAGCGAAGCTTTCTGTTTATGTAAAATCAATTTTTACTGCTTCTTTATTAGCTGTACTTTTTTCTTGCAATAATTCGCAAGCGCCTAAAACACCAGAAAAAGAAATGCATGACAGTATTGTCAAAGAAAACAAACAAATAACATTCAAGCCTGTGGGAGCTTTACCTGTTTGGGGGAACTCTATAAAACCAGAAATGCAAGTTGTTATTGAAAAATTAATGAGTTTAGGTGGAAAACCGATTGAAACTTTAACAGCAAAAGAAGCGCGTCTGCAGCCAACTCCTACCGATGCCATTATTGCTGTGATGAAAGATAACAACATGACAACACCGCCTGCACTTTGCGATACCATGGGCAAAGAAATTCCTGTTACTAATGGTACAACGCACGTGCGTATTTATACGCCAAAGCAAGGAGCAGGAATTTTTCCTGTAATAGTTTATTACCATGGTGGCGGATTTGTTATTGCAGATATAAACGTATACAATGCGGGTGCGCAAAGTTTGTGTGAGCAAGTTGGTGCAATCGTCGTTTCTGTGGAATATCCAAAAGGACCTGAGCATAAATTTCCTGCGGCACATACAACATCGTTCGATGCTTATAAATGGGTGTTAAAAAACATATCTGCTATGAATGGAGACTCATCCAGAATTGCGGTTGTTGGAGAAAGTGCAGGCGGAAATTTAGCAGCAAATGTGAGTATGATGGCGCGTGATAAAAAAATAAAAATGCCTTTATACCAAGTTTTGGTTTATCCAATAGCTAATGACGATACAAATAGCGAAAGTTATATTAAATATGCTGAGGCAAAACCTCTAAGTAAACCTATGATGCAATGGTTTATTAAAAATGCTTTCAGTTCTTCTTTTCAAGCCTCCGATCCGCGTATCAGTTTGGTGAAAGCGAATTTAGCTGGCTTGCCGAAAACCTTGATAATTGGTGCAGAAATAGATCCGTTACAAACAGAAGGTAAACTACTGAGCGAAAAATTAAAAGCAGCTAAAGTGAATACGGATTACGAACTGTACATTGGTGTTACACACGAATTTTTTGGAATGGCAGCTGTTGTGCCCCAAGCAAAAGATGCGCAAGGGCTTGCCGTAAAAAAATTAAAATTAGCGTTTGGCATGTAAAGTATTTTAAATCATAAATTAATATGAAAAAGGTAAAAAAAGTATCGAAAAAGAAAATGCTTTCACCAGCTCAAAAAAAAGTAGAAGAAGTAATGCACGAATTTAAAGAAGGCGAACTTCATTCTGGCAAAAGTGACATAATTGTCACCAATCGAAAACAAGCTATTGCCATTGCACTGAGCGAAGCGCATGAGTTGGAAGCTGAAAATAATGAAAAAAATAAGACGGAATAGAATGGATACTAAAAAGTTCAAATCGGTAGCTATTATTGTGGCACACCCCGACGATGAAACGTTGTGGGCGGGTGGAACTATATTGAATAATCCGAAGTGGGAGTGTTTTATTATGAGCCTCTGCCGAAAAAACGATGAAGACCGCGCACCTAAGTTTTACGACGTACTGAATATTTTTAACGCGGTAGGTATTATAGGCGATCTGGATGACGGACCAGATCAAACGCCTTTGCCTGAAAAAATAGTGGAGCAAGCAATTTTAGATTTATTGCCACAAAAACAATTTGATTTAATTATTACACATAATCCCAAAGGTGAATACACCAAACACCTGCGACACGAAGAAATAAGTAAGGCGGTTATAATGCTTTGGAAAGAAGGTAAAATTAAATCCGAAGAGCTTTGGACGTTTGCTTACGAAGATGGAAATAAATCCTATTTTCCGCAAGCCATTAAAACGGCATCCATTTATGAAACACTGAATCAAAAAATTTGGTTAAAAAAATACAGTTTAATAACTCAAGCGTATGGATTTGATACGCAAAGTTGGGAAGCGCAAACAACACCAAAAGAAGAAGCATTTGAAATAATGGTTAATTGAATAATTGGTTAATGGTTAATTCTACTTATTAGTAACCATTATTCAATTAACCATTAACCATTATTCAATTAACCATTATCAATGAAAGTATTAGTACTCTACGATTATCCACCGTCACCCGGCGGATTGGCAACACAAGGCGACCTTTTATACAAAGGTCTGCTCGAATTAGGCGTTGATGCCCACGCCGTACATTTTGAATCGGCACAAGAAAAAGAATGGTATTATCGTTGGTTTGAACCCGATGTTGTGGTTGGTGTCGGCTATTGGGGTCATACGCCGCAATTGGTTTTGCACCCGCAACGATACGGCATTCAGCCCGTACCGTGGTTGGTTGCCGATGGCTACATTGCTAATTATCAGGAAGTATTAAATGCTTTGCCGTTGATATTAGTTACATCGCATTGGGTGAAAGAAATGTATGTCAGAGATGGCATTAATGGAGATAGGATAGAAATATTACCTGTGGGTTGCGATACCGATCGTTTTAAACCTTACGATAAGAACGACCCGAAAATATTGGCAGTACGTGAATCTTTGGGTATTTCTCCCGACCAATTAATGATTTTAACAGTTGGCGGAGATGCAGCATCGAAGGGTGCACAAGAGGTAATGCAAGCGTTAGCCATTATTGATACTAAAGCACCCGATTGGAAATACGTTTGTAAAGTATGGCCTCAACCGCGAACGCAATCGCAAAACGTTGAAGATTTGAAAATGGCATCCGACTTGGGCATTGAAAAAAATGTTACTTATGCCACCAATACGATTTCTCGAAATTTTATGCCCTATTTAATTGCCGCCTGCGATATTTATGCAGCGCCATCTCGACTTGAAGGTTTTGGAATGCCACAAGTAGAAGCAGGAGCTTGTGCAAAACCTGTTATCGGTATTAAAGCAATGGGAATGCTGGATACTTTAATTGACGGTGAAACAGCATTTTTAGCGAATATTGCCAAGAAAATTGTTGTAAGTGAAGTAACACTTGGCAGTGAATCGGGTTTTGATGATAACTACAAAATACGGTTTAAAGAGCCTCGAACGGTTGATTACCGCGCAAATGTTCAGGATATTGCTTCGGGGTTATTGACACTTATGAACGACGCAGCATTACGCGAAAAAATGGGAAAAGCAGGCAGGAAACGCGTAATAGCCAACTTCGATTACCGCATTGTGGCTAAAAAATTTGTAGAAATAATGACTGATAAATTTGGATTAAAATAAAACAAATGGCCAACGCACTCCGTCAAGAAGAAATAAATTCTGCAAAAAAAGCGGCTCTTGAAGTTCTATTGCACAATATGCACGGACCATTTCATGGACTACCAAGAACAGCAGGTTGGGGTTATCCGGAACCATACACGCGCGATTTAATGATTTCAATTCTCGGCATTGCCGTTTCTGAAAACAAAGAATTGCTAAAAAGTATCCGCAAAGTTTTGGAAACGCTGGCGAAGAATCAAACTAAAAAAGGGCATATTCCATCATTGGTGCACGATAGAGATGATCGCGGATCGAGTGATACTACGCCTTTATTTTTATGGGGTGTTGGTATTTATAGGCAGGTAAACAATGAATCTGAATTTTTAAAAGAAGCCGTCGAAAAAGCATTAATTTGGATGGAATATCAAAGCCCATCTGATAGATTTTTAGTGGCGCAGCAACCCACAAGCGACTGGCGCGACGAGCAATGGGTAGTTGGCTATGGTTTATTTGTCAATACTTTGGTGTATAGTTATTTGAAAATTTTTAATCATCATGAAAGAGCCAAAAAAATTCGACAAGAAATGGGGCGATTTACCATTACGAGCGGCATAATTCACAATCATGTCCATGAAGGTTTGGCAGTAAAACACAAGCCTTATTATGCTTTTTGGTCCTATAAAATTCATAGCAGCGAACGGTTTGATTTATTGGGTAACAGCATTGCTATTTTATCAGGCATTGCATCGCCTTCAAGAGCCGATGAAATGGTCAGTTGGGTAGAAGCAGAATGCGAAGCCATGAAAAGCAAAGGAGAATTAGCACTCGATTTACCACCTAATTTTTTCCCTTATACGAATCCAGAAGATCCAGACTGGTATCCGCGTTATGCAATATTTAATAATCCAGGCGAATATCACAATGGCGGTGTTTGGCCCTTTATAGCAGGTTTTTATGTAGCAGCTTTGGTAGCGGCAAAAAGATTTGCATTGGCAGAAGAAAAATTGATGGCACTCACACATTGCGTTAAAAAAACAAATCTTCATGAGCTTTCAGCTCTCAGCCTACAGCATTCAACTGATGAGAAGGCTGATAGCTCAAAGCTGATAGCTGATAGCTCATACGGATTTAATGAATGGATAAAAGCGCAAGACGGCGAACCTAAAGGACAAAATTGGCAAACTTGGAGTGCAGCTATGTACTTATACGCAGCTAAATGTGTAGAAGAAAAAAGAACGCCTTTTTTTGATGAAATGCGTAGCTGTAAATGATGTAAGAGATTATATAAATTGTGTAACATTCTATGTCGTATAATTCTTAATTTTGTGTAAATTAAAGAATTATGACTCACGAGTTTTTTGCTTTCGTTTATGCTACATTGAGTGTAGTATTCTACATTGCTTGGTTAAGCCTCCTTTTTTGGTTTTTTGGGATGCCTAAAATAAACGTAAAATTAGGAAGTAAAAATCAATGAGTGCATTGTAATCTAAGTTTGTTTAACTTTATTAATATTCAAACTTAACAGCTTTGAATTAGATAGTTTAAAGCTATTTAATCGCTTAAAAAATTAATAAACATGAAAAAGATAGATCGCAAAGTATTAGAGCAAAAACTTTATGTCGCCATTGAAAAGGTATTGACAGTCAGTAAAGCTGTATTTAAAAATAAAACAGAAGGTGCCATTCATAGATATATCAAAAAAATAGCTAAAAAAGTAGATTTAAAAAAAATCGAAAGTAAACCAAAACACAAGAAAAAATCGAAAATATTGGAAAACCAATTGGATGGATTTGAAATGGTGTAGGGATAAGGAGGAATAAAAAAACCTCCTCAAGCCCATGCTCAAAAAGAGCAGTTTAATTGATTATTAGGGAAGAATGATTGTGCAATGCTCCTATCTTTTAGGGATATTGTTTCTATTAGTATAGTCCATATTGTTTAGAAAAGCACCAATTAACTTGGGTGCTTTTTCTTTCTTTTTTTAAATTAGACTAAGATTTCAGAAATTTATCTAAACAAATTAGTATGAAAACCGAAAGCGAGATTAATGCAGACATTTTAAAAATTACGATGCGCATAAAAACTGCGTATCCAGAACTGTATAAAAGTATGTTAGAAATGCCTGTTACGATTCCGAATGTAAGTAGTCCAGAAATGAACCGAAAAACTTTGACAGATTACTATAATTCGTTAGAAGATTTACTCAAAACGTATAGCCCTACACACAAAATTGACTAAAAAACAAAGAAATATGGAATTTGCAAAAAAATTAGGTATTTATATGGATCATTCCACCGCGCATGTCATGGAATTTACGGCTGATCCGATTGAATCAACAACAGTTGAATCACAATTCACACACCAACAAAAGGTGCAAACACTCAGCAAAGGCGAAAGCACCATGCACCACGCTGAGCAACATCAACAGGCTGACTATTACAAAAAATTGGGTGAGATTATCAGTCATCACCAAGAAGTTATTTTGTTCGGACCCACCGATGCGAAAGTAGAACTCTTTAATAGTTTAATTGCTGATTCACATTTTTCTAAAATAAGAATATTTGTTGAGAAAACAGATAAAATGACAGAAAAAGAACAGCATTTGTTTGTTAAAACGCATTTTTCAAAACATTAATCCATTTTTTATAAATTGATTTATTATGTCAAAAAAAGTAATTCAAACCGTTAACTCCGCTAATAAACCCAATGACGATTACGATGTAGATATTTTTGGCTACCCGTTATATCCTCCGAGTGAAGATATTTACAATAAGAGCCACGAAGAAAAAGATATAGATTTAGAAGACCTCTCCAAAATAAAAAATGTTGAGAGCTTTGAGGTAATTGATCCTGAGATGGAGAAAGATTTAGATAACAATGAATACGGTGACGATTTAGACGTCCCTGGTTCTGAACTCGATGACGAGCAGGAAGATACAGGTAATGAGGATGAAGAAAATAACTATTACAGTATCGGCGGAGATGAACACAACGATTTAACAGAGAATCAAGGCATTGAAAAATAAGTATTTGTAAACATACGTGTTACAATTTTAGCAAACATTGTAAATAACATTTCAAAAGTAAATTATGAAAAAGGTATTTTTAGTAATCGCAACGGTAGGTTTTTCAATTGGCATAAACGCCCAAACTCCTACAACTCCCAATTCAAAGAGCATTCGAAATAAGAACAGTATGCGAAAGGATAGTGCTATGAATTCAAATGAGCGAATAAATGCCGAAGTGATGACTAATAACGGCATGAATCCCAATGGTATGGTTAACTACAGTATGGGAATACAAGATTCAATGCCTAACAATAACAGATATGCCAACGGAAAGATGAAAAAAAATAAAAATAAAACAGGAAAAAGCGGAATGAAACGCGCTTCTATGGATAGCAAAATGGGTAATACCGAAATAGAAAATGATGGAATGGATAACGAAGGCATGAACAATAACACAATGCATAAAAATAGTAAAAGAAAATTTGCAATGGATAACTACGGTATGAGCAACAGCAACATGAATTCAAACATGAGTTCACAGATTGCAAAAGGAACCGAATCGGACGGATTAATTATGAAAAATGGCAAAATGATGGAAACGAAAAACGGTAGCATGACTGAAATGAATTATAACATTACCTTGGTAAACGGAACAAAAGTTATGAATGATGGTTCTGTAATCAACCTATCAGGCAATAAAACGATGCTGAAAGAAGGAGAATTTATTGACTTTTATGGCAACTCCAAAACCATGAAAAACTATCCTAAAAACCGTTAGGTCCGAGTTTTGAAATCGCAATTTTAAATTCGATTCCCATTTAAGTAAGTGTCTCGACATAATTAATTGACACTATTTCATGTTATACAAATCGCGAATTTTTAGAGCCAATTAATTTAGCCTTCATACTTATCAATTAATTTTTTCTTTCTGTTCAAACTAAAGAATGTTACAATTAATTTTATGCTAAATTTATGAGCAAAATAAAAAAATTACTCCTTTTTTTTAGCGGTTCACTTATAATAGTTGGGGCACTTGTTATTGTATTTATTTCACCCATCACTAAATATGTAGTCGAAAAATATGATATAAAATATACAGGTCGAGAAATTAAAATGGATTGGGCTTATGTAAATCCATTTACAGGGCACTTTTATTTCAAAAATCTTAAAATTTATGAATTTAAAAGCGATAGTATTTTTATTTCTGCAAGCGGAGCAAGTCTGAATATTTCAATGCGCAAATTATTCAGTAAAACTTTGGAA
>JAYWBA010000294.1:0-3035 GCA_043781915.1 Saprospiraceae bacterium | reverse complement strand
CTTCTGTCACCATTACAGGTCCTAAATCGCTGCCACCGATGCCAATGTTGACTATATTTTTAATTTTTTTACCAGTATATCCTTTCCACTCACCACTATGCACTTTTTCACAAAAAACCTTCATCTGGTATTGTACTTTTATAATGTATGGCATAACATCAGCACCATCCACCAAAACAGCCTCATCTGAAAAATTTCTCAAAGCGGTGTGCAAAACAGACCTCTTCTCCGTTTCATTTATTTTTTCGCCATTGAACATTGCTTCAATTGCAGATTTTAAACGGCATTCCTTCGCGAGTTCTAAAAGGTATTTTTTTGTTTCTTCGGTTACTATGTTTTTCGAATAATCAAATAATATATCATCGAATGATATGGACATTTTCTCAAACCTATGCGGGTCTTCAACAAAAAGAACCTTCATTGAGGTTGCTTTCATTTCTGTGTAATGTGCTTTAAGCTTTTTCCAAGCTAAAGTTTTTGTTGGATTTATTTTTGGTAGCATCGTGTAAGTTGAAAGTTGAAAGTTGAACTAAAGTTACAAACGTAAAAAAATTCGTGCAAAGCCGCAAAGAAAAGCCACAAAGAGTTAAAATCTTTTTGCGTTGCGGTTTTAATTATCAAGAAAAGCACTTGTTTTATTGTCCGAAAGCTCTTGACTAATTATCTCCTCTTCCGCCACCACCAGGTCTTCCACCATTAAATCTTCTTCCACCACCAGGTTGGTCTCCACCACCCTGCTTTCCTTTTAAAAGTGCTGGATTGATATTGTAAATGAAAGACAGCATACCATAACGACCAAGCGATTTTGTTCTATCGTCTTGAATGTAATTCGCAGCAGCCGTACGAGAAAAGCCTACGTTTTTATTCAGAATATCAAAAACAGAAAATTTGAGTTCTGCGCGTTTATCTTCCCAAAGGTATTTACTGAACGAGGCATTCCAAATTGGGATAGGTGCAATATTATTAAACTGCGAACCGAGATAGAAAGAATAACTCAAATCGGATGCGATGCGCGTGTTGAACGGCAAAACACAAGCAGTGTTGAGGTCGTAATCGTGGAAACTATAATCTTTATTGAGCGATGTGTTGAGAGAATAAGTTGAATTGGTGTAAGTGATGCGTGTTTGTAAACTGAGTTCGAAAGTATCGCGCAGGCGTAAATCCCAACGCATATTGCCACCAAGCGTTAAGCGGTTGGAAACGTTTAAAACATCATTAATAGGATTGATACTCCGCGCATAACCCGTATTCAAAGAAAAATTAACGCGCAAAATTTGCTGTTTTATCGGCAAACCCAAACCCATATAATTGTTGATAGACAAATCGTTATCGACATTAACGGGTTTATAAATGCTCACTAATTTGGCATTAACCGTTTGCGCATCCTGAATTTTATTGGTTGTGTAATTAATGTTTGTAAAGAAAAAGAAACTCGAAAAATTTTTTCGGTTAAATTTATTGTAGCGCAAACGTGCTTGATGCTGGTATTCCGGATTCAAATTCGGATTACCTACCCGAATATTCAATGGGTCAGAAAAATCGGTTGTAGGTTGAAGCTGAGAAATGCTCGGTTCGTTTAAATTGGTGTCGTAATCTAAACTTGCACTTTCACCCTGCGAGAAAGTGTATCTGAAGCGCACCGTTGGCAAAAAATTATAATAAGAGCGATCCACTATACCATAATTTGAAGAACTATACAAAATAGATTGCTCGTATTGCAAACCTGTTGTGAGTTGCCAAGTTTTGTAAACCATTCTGTAATTCAATCCACCACGATTATGGTCAAAATGATTATCGTAATTATTGCTCAATAACGAATCGAGGTGCGATTCACCCCCTGCCGTTTTAAAAACCGTTCTATCAGAAGTATTGTTAGAGCGTTGGTGCGTAGCTGTAGCTTCAATTGTGATTTTATCAGTAATCGGTTCTGTGTAAGAAAGCGTTGCGTTGTAACTTATTTTGTTGTTGTGCCTCGTATCGAGTTGCAAAGTTGAGTCAACTGTTTTGCGGCTAAGCGAATCGAAATAACTATTCACACCATTAATATTTATATCACTCACTGTTTTGTTAGGTGAGAAACCAGTGTTGATAGAAAAAGTACGACCCACTTTTGCAAATCTGTGTCTAAATAATAAATTATTACTGTTCGAAAAACCGTTACCAACAGTCGCATTTCTTCTCGAGATATCGTTTACTAAAAAATTTGCTGCATTGAGTGTTTGTGCATCGCTGGTTGTTGCGTTGGTATTATCTGTAAAAGAAAAGTTAGACGTAAATTTAATAGAATTAAATGAATCAATTTTGTGATCAATGCTCAAGAAAAAACGGTGATTATCGTTGATTATATTCTGCAGACTTTGCGTGACGTTGCTATAAATACTGGGTACAAAATTTTGTCTATTGGATAAAACATCAAAAGTTCTGTCAAAACGATTAAAAAAGTAATTGGTGTTAATTTCCGTTTTAGGCGATTGTGTATTATTGTAATTCGCTCCACCCGAAAAAGTGGTTGTAAATCCAGGTGTCGCGTTCGGACTTCCGCCGCCGCCGCCAGGTCCTCTTCCGCCGCCGCCTGTACTTGCACCACCCGCGTACGTAGAATAGTCCTGTTGAGTGAAAGTTTGTTTATTTATATCGTTCGCAGCACCGAGTAAAGAGAATTGTTCGGTCGCAGAAAATTTATTCCACAGCACTTTTTCATCATATCGATCATCCGTGCCATAACCTGCAGTAATTGTTCCGAAATTTCCCTTAGAATACTTGGGTTTAAGTCTGAAATTAATAGTCTTATCGCGCACACCATCATCTAAGCCTGAAAATTTAGATTGGTCGCTCTTTTCATCGAATACTTGCACAGATTCAATGGCATCGGCAGGTAAATTTTGCATAGCTACTTTTGGGTCGGTGCCAAAAAACTTTTTGCCATTCACATAAATTTGTTTTACAGATTCGCCTTGCGCATTCACTGTTCCGTCTTTATTCACTTCAACACCTGGTAGTTTTTTTAAAATTTCATCGGCAGAAGAGTTGGGTGC
>JAYWBA010000293.1:0-22463 GCA_043781915.1 Saprospiraceae bacterium | reverse complement strand
TTCACTTTTCACTTTTCACTTTTCACTTTTCACTTTTCACTTTTCACTTTTCACTTTTCACTTTTCACTTTTCACTTTTCACTTTTCACTTTTTCAGGATGCCATTTATCGCTGCGCAAAAAATTTCGAACTAAAATGAGCATGAGAACCCAATATAAAATTTCAGCCGTCCAGACCCAAAATAAACCAAGGTGTAAAAAACGTAAAATTACGTAAACGTAAACCACATAAATAACCACGCAAATAAATTGATACAATAAACCAACAGATGCAGCGCTTGTACTGGCTAAAGCGTTAAAGTAAATTCCGCAAATACTGAACAATGCCAAAATAACCAAAAGTAAACGCAAAATAGGAATGGCTTCGTGCAATAAAACGGCTTCTCCAGTTGGTCGGAGGAAAGGTTCTAAAAAAAAATTTGGAAAGCATAGAATCGGAATGGCAATCAATGCTGTAAAACCAATACATAAAATTGCTGTTTTTCGAATAGTGGGAAAAACCTTTTCGTATTGGCGCTGACCAATGACATTACTGACCAAAGTATTCACACTCGATGCAAATCCCCAACTCGGAATGGATAAAAACAAATACACCATGCGCACCAAATTGGTGATGGCTAAATCGTGTACGCCCAAATAAGTTTCAACGAACGAAAGCATCAAGAACCAACTGCCAATACCAACTACAGGTTGCGCAACTGAGGGTAAACTGATTTTCATTTGCTCGCGAATAATGCTTGTATCAACTTTGCGTGGTTTGAATAAATGATAAGCCTCAATTTTTTTATCGAAAAACATATAAATGATAAAAACAAAGAACGCAATCATTTCAGCTAATGTACTGGCGAGACCTGCTCCTGCTATTCCAAGGTCGGGAAATCCGAATTTGCCGAATACAAAACAATAACAGAAAAAAATGTTTAACAACCCCATTAATCCCGTATCAATCATGATGAATTTGGTGCGAGCCACGCCCGTATAGAGCGAAATAATGGCTAAACCTGTGTAAGTGAAAAACACGCCGTACGATCTGTATTTCAGAAAAGCCAAGCTTTTTTCGTAAATTTCGGGTGATTTCACAAAATATTTAAATACGATTGGGCAACCAAGCTGTATAAACAAGAAAACTAACACTGCCAAAGCCAACTGAAAATACAACATGTCGAAAAAGTTTCGACCCACTTCTTCGGGTTTTCCTTCTCCCATTCGGCGTGCAATCATTACCTGTCCTCCTTTCGAAAAACCATAGCCAATAGCACTCATTACCAAATAAAAAACACCAACAAAACCAATAGCTGCAAAATCTTCTTCACTTTTATAATATAAAAAAATACTGTCGCTCAGTGCCACAATGTTCTGTCCTGCGCTTCCAAGTATGAGAGGGAATGCAATTTGCCAAATTTTTCGGTAAGTTATGTTCAGCTTCGTAGACATAATTGGTCATTTCTTTACAGCAACAATAATCCCTGAAGCCCAGTTCATTTTGGTGAGTGTAATATCTGTGCGGTGTTCTAAAGTCCCCATCAATGCAGTTGCTTTTTCGGCATGCCCTTCGGGCCAATTAGGTTGCGGCAGCATATCATCTATGATATACAAACCACCCGCTTTAAGCATAGCAAGCGTTTCATCTAAACAAAAATATTTCCCATGCCATGTATCGGCAAAAATATAATCGAACCGTGTGTTTCTGTTTTTTTTAATCCATTCTTCACCATCAGATAAAACTAATTTGAGACGCTTATCTGTTAAATATGTTTGTGCAATATTCAAAAATACGGCATCATTATCAACAGAAAGGAGCGTAGAATGTGCATCCATGCCTTTTAAAATCCAAGAAGTCGATAATCCTGTACCTGTACCGAGTTCGAGAAATTTTCCACGTGGTTTTGTAGCCGCTAATGTTTGTAAAAGCGAACACGTCAGAACTTCCGATGCCATTGTAAAGCCAGATGCTTTCGTTGCTGCATCGATTTCTAAATAACTTTTCGGATATGTATCGTGATGAATAGTTTCGTTCATGAAAAATTCTTATTTACTTCTGTAACTCGCCTACAAATTCGTCTTCGGTAATATTCTCAGAAGCTGGGGTTGCTAAGCTACTGTATTTGTGCAAAGCACTTGTGGCTATAAATAAACTCATACCCATAACTAAAGCAGCGGTTAAAAATGGTACTGAATTGTGTAGATCGTACAAAATGCCACTGAAAATAGGTCCAACAATGCGCGCAACAGAACTCACTGCTTGATTTAAACCTAATACTTTGCCTTGAATATGCGCATCTGCCGATTTTGAAACCATCGCCATAATACTCGGACCTAATAAACCACTACCTGTCGAGATAAAACCGATATTTATGATGGCATATATCCAAAAATTTTCAGTCGGCACAAACGAAATAGATGCAAATCCGATAGTCAATAAAATAATGCCATAGAGTAACATTTTTTGTTCACCTACAACTTTTAGCATTTTTGAAACCAAAACACCTTGCACCAATGCAGAAAAAATACCAATAACAGTGAATAAATACCCGATGTGGTTATCATCTAATCCGTATCTTTCTTTCCAAAGATTGGCTATGACTGTTTGCATTAAGCCAAAAGCGAAAACGTAAACAAACATGAGCGTGAAAAACGAGGCTAATAAAGGATTTTTTATGGCTGTAAAAAAATCGACTACTGGAAATAAACGAATGGGAGAGCTTGTATTTTTTTCTTTCAACGACTCAGGTAAAAGAAAATATGCCGAAACAAAATTGAGCGCACACAAAGCAGCAGCCGTATAACCGACATAGCTAAAACCTAATTGCGCTTTAATCAATCCTCCGAAAGCAGGACCAAAAATAAATCCGAGACCAAAAGCGGCACCAATTAATCCCATGTATTTGGTTCTGTTTTCGGGAGAAGAAATATCGGCAACATACGCTTGTGCAGCAGAAATATTCGATGAACCTAAACCGTTGAGAATGCGGGAAAGTATTAAAATTGGAAGAATAAACGCCTGCGAAAAAATGAGATAACCAATCACGTTCATCGCAATGCCAAATAAAATGATGGGTCTACGACCAATTCTATCGCTCAAACTACCTAAAAAAGGCGTGAATAAGAAACTGGTAATAGCAAAAATGGAAGCCATTAAACCGACTTGAAAATTTGATGCACCAATTTCTTTCACATACACCGAAAGGATAGGTACTACCAAACCAAACCCCAATAAATCGATAAAAACAGTCAAAAACACTATTGAAAATGCGCGATTATTCATTATTCTATATCTTTTTAAAACTTAAATTGCTTAAAACTTTGCAAAAGTACAAAATAAAAACTTTGTAGATTTGAGTTTATACTATGAACTTGTTTAAACTTATTTCTTTTGCATTAGTTCCATAAATACCGATCGCAAACTTTCCAATTTTAAAGGCAAAGTTATTATATTGAGTTTTTCGGCAACTTGGTGAACATCTTGTTAATCCAATTTATAAACACGGCATCTATTAGGCACGATTTGCAAAAAATAACGTTGTATTGCTGAATATGAATTTAGATGGAGACATTAATACCTATAAATAAATCCTCAGAAAATTAAGTATTTAAGGCCTTTCGAAATTATTGATATGCTCGGAAGAGAAGTTGGAAGGTCTATTTTTAAAAATTATCAAACTGTAATGAAAGTGAATATTGAATCGCTCAATGCAGGTCAGTATTTCATTCATTTTTATAGCGATATTGCGCCGTTAAGGTTTGTTAAGCTGTGATTCATTTCGATCTCAACCTCACCACCGGACAAATAATTTCCTCTAACGAAATACCACCGTGTTGGAAAGTATTTTTGTAGTAATTATTGTAGTGGTTGTAATTATTCGGATACAAAAAAAAGCGGTCTTCGCGCGCGAAAATAAAGGTTGAACTGATATTCGGCCGTGGTAAACCGACGAGTTTTGGGTCGCGTATTTCGAGAACATCGTTGCGATCGTACTGTAAATTTTTTCCGACTTTATAACGCAGATTCGTCGTAGTTTCTTTATCGCCAACAACACGGGTAGGTGTTTTAACACGCACTGTGCCGTGATCGGTAGTGATAATGAGTCGAATATTTTTCTTGGCTAAACTTTGCAACGCCGACCAAACGGGCGAGTGCTCGAACCATGATTTTGTTAACGACCGATAAGCCGTTTCATCACCTGCTAATTCTTTCAAAACTTCCATTTCGGTGCGCGCGTGCGAAAGCATATCAATGAAGTTGTAAACAATCACTGAAAAATCGTTTTTCAAATAATTCAGTATGTTATCTTCTAATTGTCTGCCTGCAGCTATATTCGTTATTTTAACGTAATCAACTTTTATATCGGGTTTGCGAACAAGGCGTTTAACTTGGTCGTACAATAATTCGGCTTCGTGCATATTTTTTCCGCCTTCTTCGTTGTCGTTCAACCAAATATTTGGGAAACGGGTTTCAATATCGGCTGGTGTTAAACCCGCAAAAATGGCATTGCGACTGTATTGCGTAGCAGTGGGTAAAATACTGTAAAAAAAACTTTCGTCTTCAACTCTATACAGCGTTGAAATAATGGGTTCAATAATTTTCCATTGGTCAAATCGCAAATTATCGAGCAAAAGCATAACCGTTGGCACGCCATCGCCGATGAAAGGTAAAACTTTATTGCGCAGTAAATTATGACTCATCACAGGTGCTTTTTCTTTCTTAGCACCAAACCACGATTCATAATTTTTGACTATAAATTTTGAAAACTCTGTATTCGCTTCTTGTTTTTGGGTTGAAAGAATTTCGCCCATATCGCTACCTGCCGAGGCAGCATCGAGACGCAATTCCCAAGCAATAATTTTTTTGTACACTTCTACCCAATCTTCAATGCTGCCAGAACTTTGAATTTGCATAAACATTTCGCGAAAACTCTGCTGATAATCGCTCGATGTGCGCTCGCTTACTAAGCGTTTGTTGTCAATAATTTTTTTAAGCGTCAACAAAATCTGATTCGGATTCACAGGTTTTATTAAATAATCAGCTATTTGCTGACCGATAGCATCTTCCATCACTTGTTCTGCCTCGTTTTTGGTAATCATTACAACGGGCAAGTTTGGTTGCATTGCTTTTATTTTCGAAAGCGTTTCTAAACCCGTCATGCCGGGCATCGACTCATCGAGAAAAACCACGCTAAAATCGGTGTTTTGTGTACATTCTTCGAGCGCATCAAAGCCATTTGTTACAGTAATTACATCGTAACCTTTTCCTTTCAAAAACATGGTGTGTGGCTTGAGTAAATCTACTTCATCATCTGCCCAAAGAATTTTTATTTTATCCATTCTGATTCTTCTATTTTAACACTTAACGCAGTGTTCTTATTTTAATTTTAAAGTGGGCGAAATTACTAAATAATCATTGCTCCGAAAAATTATCTCTCTCTTTATCTTCCTGCCAATTGTATTCAATTTGAAAAGCAACGCGACGTGCAAAATCAATACCGTGCATATCAGCAATAAAACCAAGCGACATATCCATACCTGCGCTCACTCCTGCCGATGTATAATATTTTCCATCCACTACCCAACGTGCTTGTTTATTCCAATTCACTTTTTCGCCTTGCGACATCACCCAATTAAATGCGCGTTTGTTACTTGTGGCGTTTTTACCATCAAGCAAACCCGTTTTTGCTAATAACGCACTACCAGTACAAACGGTTAAAACAAATGTACTTTTTTCCGAAATGGATTTAATGATTTCAATTAAGGCTAAATTGTTGACTTCTACTCGCGTACCAAATCCGCCTGGAATGAGAAAAATATCCGTACCATTTGAAATTTCTGCAAGTGGACGCGTTATAATTTTTACGCCATGTGCATTCCCCACCACACCGCCATGAAAAGAGTAAAATTCGACAGAATAACTTTCAATTAATCTGCCAAAAATTTCTACAGGTCCGAAAACATCAAGTGTTTCGAAAGTATCGAAGAGAAGGATGGAGAGATTTTGCATAATTATTTAGGTGATAAGTGATAAATGATAATGGATAAGTGATGAACTTATTCCTTATCACTTATCCATTATCACTTATCACTTTTTTTAAGGATATTATTATATCGCGCTTTATCGGAAAGTACTGCTAATGCTGCTTTAATTTCGTCATCGTTGCGCAAGTTTATTTGTGCCGAACCACTTTCGTAAAACCAACGCGCAATAATCTCTTTCTCGATTTGAGAAATAATTGCAGGCTTATACTTCACAAACGCATTTGCTTTTTCAGCTTTGAGTTTGGCTTCTAAAGCTGCAATTTCCGATGCCGATGCTATATCCGATTTTTGTTTATCGGCTTCTGTTTTCAGTTTTCCGATGAGTGTTTCCAATTCATTCGTATAAGTAAATTTTTTCTTTTGAGTATAAGCGATGAAATCGTCGAAATCAGTAAACCTAAAATTATCGATACTTTTAGCTGTATCGTGCTTAATAACGTATTCCGTTACGTAATTGAAAATAATGAATTTCTCTTTCAACTCTTTGAGCAAACCGTAATTTGTTGGGTCGTTTATAGCAATATCGGGTTTTATGCCACCGCCGTCGGGCACAATTCTACCGTTTTGCGTTTTAAAATTAGCAGAGAGTGAATCAGGTAATTCGACAGGTTTACCATTTTCGTATCGCACTGCTTGAATGCAACGACCTGATGGAATATAATACTTCGATGTCGTGATTTTAACTTTGGCATTATAACCAATTTCGTAAATATTCTGTACCAACCCCTTACCAAAACTGCGCTGACCGATGATAACAGCGCGGTCGTAATCTTGCAGCGTGCCACTTACAATTTCTGAAGCCGACGCAGAGCCTTTATTCACTAAAACAGCAATCGGAATTTGCTCATCATCACTCGGATTAGTTGTTCTGAACGCGTGATTCCAATCAGCCACTTTACCTTTTGTGTTCACTACCAAATTATCTTTTCCAATCCAAACATTGCAGATATTAACTGCTTCGTTCAGTAAACCACCGCCATTATTGCGCAAATCAAAAATAACGCCTTGCAATTCGGGGTCTTTCTTTTTTAAATCTAAAAAAGCTTTGCGCACGTGTTCACCCGCTTCGCGTGTAAAAGTGGTGAGCACAATATAACCAATATGGTTCGCCACAATTCCAGAATACGGCACATTTTGCTCTGTTATCTCGCCACGCGTAATTTTTATTTTCTGTGGTTTCATCGAACCATCTTTCTGCAAACGCATCACTGAAATCTCAACCACCGAACCATTTGTGCCGTGCAATAAATCGCCGACTTCTTCAACCGATTTACCTTTTACAGGTTTGTTGTTCACGAATTGAATGATATCACCCGCACTCAGTCCTGCTTTTTGTGCGGGCGAATTATCCGAAATTTCAGTGATAATTATCTCATTGTCGTTTTTATCAAACGTAGCACCAACGCCATTGTATTTGCCTTCGGTCACTAATCTATATCCTTCGATATCGCTTTCGGAAATATAATTCGTGTATGGATCGAGCGATGTCACCATCGCTTCAATGCCTGTGCGCATGAGTTTCGATGGATCCAGCTCATTCACATAATTGGTGTTCAACTCTTTATAGAGCGACGTGAAAATTTCAATATTCTTCGAGATCTCAAAATATTTGCCCCCGACGTCTGTTTTTGTGAACGCCATTGTCACCAAAGCAAAAACAACAGTCAATATTCCGAGTGATTTTATTTTTCTATTTTTCATGAAAATAATTTTATAGGAGTTAAAACGTAAATTTTTGGGAAATGATATGGTTTTGGAGATTTTTATCTTATAGAGTCAGTCGCAGTCGCAGGGTTGCACCCTGCGTCATAAAATCGACCGCACCTACGGTGCTTTTACCAAACTTAAACTTAATAAAATTTTTGGTTTGCACTAATGAAATAATTAAAAAACTGCTCTACATTTATGTTTTAAAAGAAGCGTAGCTTCGACCGATTTTATAACGCAGGGTGAAACCCTGCGAGCGAGAGCAAACTAAAAACTAATTGCGTGCCGTTAGGTACGCTGACACTTAAACATACTATAAAACATGGCAAACACTTACACACAAATTTACATCCAAACTGTTTTTGTCGTTAAATATCGCGCCGCAGTTATTGACCCTTCATGGAAGCCACAACTTTGCGGACTAATCGGCAATTTGATAAATGAAGAAGGCAACAAAACAATTATTGTCAATGGTGTGAGCGACCACATTCACTGCTTTTTTGGATTAAAACCCACCGAAGCGATTTCTGATATAATGCGGGTTGTAAAATCAAAATCATCTAAATGGATTAATGAGAATCATTTAACGCATAGTCGTTTTGAATGGCAAGAAGGGTATGGCGCTTTTTCGTATGCGCATTCTCAACTTAATTCTGTATATAAATACTTTGAAAATCAAGAAGCAAGACATGAAAAAGTATCATTTCAAAAAGAGTATTTGGATTTTTTGAAGAAATTCGAAGTGCCTTATGATGAAAGATATATTTTTGAAGAGCTGGTTTAATCCGGCATGCCTACGGCACTCCTTTTTTTGGGTTTGATAGACGCAGGGTGAAACCCTGCGTTATAATATCGGTCGAAGCTACGCTTCTATTTTTTATATTTTCAACAAGCAAATGTTTTTCAGAATAACCTTTCGCTGCCCAAATTTTATCAGTTATTAACGATTTCTAATTTTCAATGCCTATATTGATAAACAATCGCTTCGTAAGGACGCAATTCGGAAACTGATTTACTCGGCACATCATAATTATTGATTAAAACATCCGATGTTTTGGGCACTGTTGGTAATTTAACGCTGGCGTTATGCGTACTGAAATTTAAAAGTACTAAACACGTATCGCCTTTATAACTGCGCGTATAAGCATAAACATTCGGATTATTATAATCGACTAAATCGTATTTACCATAAGTCAGCGTTGGGTTGGCTTTGCGCATTTTCACTGCCTTGCGAAAATAATTAAGCGGCGATTTTGGGTCATTTTCTTGTGCAGATACATTCACTGTTGTGTAATTCGGATTTGTTTTTATCCAAGGCGTGCCTGTCGTAAAGCCTGCATTGGCAGTTGCATCCCATTGAAATGGTGTTCTGCCGTTATCGCGCGCTGAAATTTTTTGGTTTTCGATAAATTTTTTCATATCGCCACCTTCTTTTTTAATACGCTTGTAATTGTTTATCGATTCTATATCGCGGTAATCTTCTATTTTATCGAACTTGATATTATTCATCGCGAGTTCATCGCCGAAATAATAATACGGCGTGGCGCGCATAGTGAGCAAAAACGTAGTCAACATTTCAGACGAAAGGTTTTTAAATGCCGGTGCATCATTTCCCCAACGCGTTACCATACGCGGCTGATCGTGATTGCCGAGATAAATTGTTCCCCAACCGCGTTGTGCAAAAACGGAATCCCATTTCGTATAAATATCTTTAAACCCTTTGAGTTTATAACCTTTTGGATCTATTGCTTTAAATTGTCCGGGCAAATAACCATAACTCACACCTTCAAAATTGTAAAGCATATTGAGTTCTTTGCGCGATTCATCGACGTATAGCAAAGCAGTATTTGAATTGACACCCGCACCTTCAGCTACGCTCATTACATCGTATTTACTCAATACTTTTTCATTCATTTCGTGTAAATACTCATGCGCATGCGGACCATCGGCGTAATAATCGAACCAATTGCCGTTGTATTTTGCTGGCATTTTTGGAAAAGATGTATCTTTCGAAATAATCGGTATAACATCCATTCTAAATCCATCGATGCCTTTATCAAACCAAAAGCGCATCATTGAAAAAATTTCTTCGCGCAATTTCGGATTTTCCCAATTTAAATCAGGTTGTTTTTCCGAAAAATAATGCAGGTAATAACTATTCGTGAGCGAATCGTATTTCCAAGCATCGCCGTTCACGTCAAAATCAGAATGGCGTGGATTCGGTTTGCCGCGTTCTGCATTCCACCAATGAAAATAATTTCTGTATGGATTATCTCTTGATTTGCGCGCCTCTTTAAACCACTTATGTTCGCTGCTACAATGGTTGACTACCAAATCGAGCACAACTTTTAATCCACGTTGGTGCATGCCTAAGAGCAAAGAATCGAAATCTGCCATCGTACCGAACTCATTCATAATGTCTTGATAGTCGGAAATATCGTAACCGTTATCATCATTCGGCGAAGAAAAAATAGGATTCAACCAAATGACATCAACGCCCAAACTTTTAACATAATCGAGTTTTGAGGTCAATCCTTTTAAATCGCCGACACCATCGCCGTTGCTATCTTTAAAGCTGCGCGGGTAAATTTGATATACAACGGCTTCTTTCCACCATTGTTTATCGCCTTTTACAGGCGTTGCTTCTACGGGAGATTTTGTTGTTGTCACTTTTTGTGTGGGTGCATTGTTGCAAGCGCTGAATGCTGCGATGAAAATAATTGCACCAAACATTGTGCGAAAAGTAGCGTGTATTTTTAACATGGTTCTTTTTTGTGTAAATATCGAAAAGAAATTCGGATTTTAAAAACTTTCGTAATTATTTAGCTAAAGCTAAAATGCTCATCAATGGAAACACGGATGACACGGATTTTTTTTGTGTGTAAGTCAAAATACTAAAAATCCGTGTTTATCTGCGTTATCAGCTTAATCCGCGTTTCTATTGATGAGCACCTAAATAATTACAAATTTTATTAGTAAAATTAGGATAATCATCTAAGCCCAAAAATCAAAGCTCAAACCATTGTTTTTCGATTGATTTTGCACACTAATAACTATATTTTGATTAAAATATTCGAATAATAATTCAGAAATTTGTCAAAATTTTAGGCTGTGTTGGTACTTAAAAACAAAAAAAATCCTTTAAAAGGTTGGCAGGTTAATCGAGAAGATATAAAATACATCGGAAAAGATTTACAACGACCTGAATGTATTCTGACTGAACCGAACGGAACAGTTTGGACAGCCGATGCGCGCGGCGGTATGATGAAACTTTTGCCTGATGGTTCGCAGCAACTCGTAACGCCTTATACTGAAAACGATTTATCAGGTTTTGAAAAAGTTTCTAACTTAGAAGATCGCTATGTGCAAGCAAAAGGCTCGTTGCCGAATGGTATTTGTTTTGATGCGAGTGGCAATTTTATCATTGCCAATTGGGGAACAAACCATATTGAAACCATGACGCGTGATGGTAAAATGAAAACAATTCTGACCGAAATTGATGGCAAGCCACTCGGCAAAACCAATTTTCCTTTGCGCGATTCGAAAGGTAGAATATGGTTTACCGTAACTACTCGGACAGAACCTTGGATGAATCAGATGAATACTAAACTGAAAGACGGTTATATTGCTTTGATGGATGAACGCGGCACACGCATTGTAGCCGAGGGGTTTTGTGGTACGAATGAAATCAGATTTGACGATAAAGAAGAATGGCTCTATGTAGTTGAAAGTACGGGTATGAATATTTCACGATTGCGCGTAAAACCCAACGGCGACTTATATGATAGAGAAATTTACGGACCATCGAAACTGAATGGTTGCCCCGATGGTTTTGCATTCGATGCGTTCGGTAATTTGTGGACGACTTTGATTTTTATAGACGAATTGGTTGCTATTACACCCGATGGTGAAGTTTTAACAATTCTCGATGACAGTGAACCTGTTCGTAAAAAACGCTTTTTCGAGCATTTTGACAATAACACCATTACGGGTGACATATTAGGTTCAATGGGCGGGGCTATTTGCCCATGGATGGCGAGTTTGAGTTTTGGTGGTGCAGATTTGAAAACGGTGTATCTTGGTAGTTTGCGTGGCACAACCGTTCCGTATTTTCAAGTTCCCGTTTCTGGTCAAAAAATGATTCACTGGCGATGAAAAACTTTTTCAATTTAACGGGTAAAGTAGCGATAGTAACGGGTGCAAGTTCTGGGATGGGTCGCGCGATTGCAGAAGCTCTCGGTGTGCATGGCGCAAAAATAATTGTTTCGAGCAACGATATTGAAGGCTTAAAAACAACAGTCGAAGATTTTAAAAACAAAGGAATCAACTGTTTAAGTGTGTTTTGCGATATGTCGAAACGAGAAGATATTGATGCGCTCTATAAAAAAGTGTTGAAAATTTTGGCAACGTCGATATTTTAGTAAATTGTGTCGGAATTGCAACATCAGGTGGTTTGTTCGATATTAAAGCGGATATTTTCGAGCGCGTGATGTTGGTAAATCTTCAGGCTGCTATTTATTTAACAAAATTAGTTGTGCCGACTATGCAAGCGCAGCGCGATGGTGCTATCATTTATTTAGCCAGTATTGCTGGTGTTCGCGGCAACAAAAATTTGGGTTTATATGGCGTTTCGAAAGCAGCGTTGATTCAATTAGCGCGCAATCTTGCCGTCGAATTAGGTCCAGATAATATTCGCGTCAATACCATTTCGCCTGGCATGATTGATACGCCTTTTTCAAAATCGCTGATGGAGAACAAAGCGTTTATGGAAAAACGGCTCGCTCAAACGCCACTCCGAAAAGTAGGTAGCGTGGATGAAATTGCTGGCGTTGCTTTAATGCTTGCCTCCAAAGCAGGTGGATTTATAACTGGGCAAAATATTATCGTTGATGGTGGAACGACTATTAGCGATGGAAACTGATTTCTAAGGAATAAGTGATAAGGAATAAGGAATAATTTGCTCGCAAAGATGCAAAGACGTATGTATAAAAATAGCGACTTTTCGGCTTTGCGAGCAAATTTTCGCACATATATTAAACCAATTTCTTTCTTTTAAAATTACTCAAAATGTACAAAATTCTCTCTTTTTGTCTCTGCTTTTTAGCAATGCTTTCATTCCAAAAACTTGTTGCGCAACCCATTGTAGCGAGTGCAAACGTTGCGGTTACTAATACCGAATCGGGTAAAGTGCGCGGTTACACGCACGGCAGCACGTATATTTACAAAGGTATTCCGTATGCGCAAGCTGATAGATTTATGCCACCAAGTCAAGTAAAACCTTGGACAAATGTGCGCAGTTCTATGAGTTATGGACCAGTTTGTCCGTTACTCGACCCTACAACTTCCGTTCAAGATGAACCCGAATTTTTCTTTCACCATGATTGGGGTTATACGAATGAAAACTGTTTAGTGCTTAATATCTGGTCACAAGGAATTAACGATGGCAAAAAACGTCCCGTTATGTTTTGGATTCACGGTGGTGGATTCACTGCGGGTTCATCTCAAGAATTACCATCCTACGATGGTGAAAATTTGAGCAAAAAAGGCGATGTGGTTGTCGTTTCTATCAACCATAGATTGAATATTCTCGGCTATTTAGATTTATCTGCTTATGGCGATAAATATAAAAACTCTGCTAATCTTAGCATTCTCGATATGAAAGCCGCTTTAGAATGGGTGAAAACGAATATTGCTAATTTTGGCGGCGACCCAGACAATGTTACTATCTTTGGACAATCGGGTGGTGGTGCGAAAGTGAACACACTCATGGCGATGCCTTCAGCGAAAGGATTATTCCATAAAGCGATAAATGAGAGTGGCTCGTTTCGAACTGCCATGCTCGAAAAATCGGAAACGCAAGCTATTACAGCCGAAGTTTTAAAAAACCTGAATTTATCTGCCAGTCAAATCGATTCTATTCAGAAAGTGCCTTACGCTCAATTGGCTGCGGCTGGTAAAAAAGCATTAGCAACAGTAGCGGATAATATGAAAGCTGCGGGCAAACCTGTTATTGGTTTTGGTTTAAGTTGGGGACCAAGCCATGATGGTGAAGTTTTGCCGTATCAATTGTTTTCGAAAGAAGCTTTTGAATTGTCAAAAAATATTCCTTTAATGCTCGGCTCAACTAAAAATGAATTTGTCGCAACCGCTTTTTCTGGCATGAGTGATGCAACATCGGAGCAAGCGATGACTTTTCTTAAAACAAGATACAAAGAAAAAACCGATGCATATATCGCAGCGGTTAAAAAAGCTTACCCGCTTGATACAAAACCAACAGACTTAATCGACGTAGATGTTAATTTCAGACCTGGTGCTGTCATACAAGCGAATGAGAAATCGGCAATAGCAGGTAGTGCGCCTGTTTATATGTATATGTTCACGTGGCAATCACCAGCAATCGACGGAAAATTTAAAGCGATGCACTGTATGGAATTGCCTTTTGTTTTCAATAATATTTCGCGTTGCGAAGAAATGACGGGTGGCACAAAAGAAGCTTATACACTTTCGGATAAAATGAGTTCGGCTTGGATAAATTTTGCGCGCAGCGGTAACCCAAATCACAAAGGTTTACCGAATTGGACGCCTTACACTGCAACCAACACTACCACTATGTTTTTCGATAATACGTGCGTTGTAAAACCGCAGCACGATAAGGAATTGTTGCAGTTACTTTCGACTAAATAAATCAGAGGCATCACAAAAATCAGAGTTCAGAAATAAAAAAAAACGCCCGAACAAATTGTTCAGGCGTTTTTTTTATTATCAACTTCAAATTATTTTATTCGCAGCGTTTGACCGATGCGAATATTATTATCGGGTAAACCGTTGAGCGCTTTAAGTTGATCAACCGATACACTGAACATTTTAGAAATGCGCCACAATGTTTCGCCAGGCTGTACAACGTATGTTGAGGCATTGGTCGCAACAGGTGTTGGAATCGCAGGTTTAACAGGTACGGGTGTTGTCGGTTTAGTAGCTGGGTATGTCGGCTTAGTTGATGGATAAGTTGGACGCGTCGTTGTGCTCGGATACGAATTGCTCGGATAAGTGCTTGTTGGTGCACTGCTCGGATAAGAAACTGTACCATTTGAACTCGGATACGTTGAACTCGGATACGTACTTGTTGGTTGACCATTGATGTTCGGATTATCGTAAACGATGGTACCAACAGGTGCTGAACTCGTATTCGGATATGTTACCGTACCATTTGAACTCGGATATGTCGAACTTGGATACGTCGTAGTTGTCGAATTATTATTCGGATAAGATGGTGGTGTATTGTAATTCGGCTGATTATCATAAGTGACACTCACACCACCTGTAGTAGTTCCTGGTCTCGGTACAACATAGCCTGGGCTATTTTGCGAATTTGATGGACTTGTTGGTGAAATATCAAAATTCAAACCGTCACTACTCACTGTTGAAGCTCTGTTTGCCACCGACGAATTAGGTGGATACCCTACTGGATTGCATTTATACCACTCGCCAGTTGTATCGCGCAATTGTGGTTTATCAATGTGTTCGAACCAACCGCGGCGCAATAAAATTCTTTCGCCCACCATAGGTTGATCGCCCTGCGTCATTTTATTTCTGCTGTATAATTTTTCCAATCCGACGCCATACAGTTGCGCAATATCAAACATTGTCTGGCACGCTTTAACGCGCACAAACGATTCATCGCCACTAAAATAAGAGCGTTTGCGCTGGGTGTAAACAATAGTCCCTTCGGGCAATGGAACAGAAGGAATCAAACTATTATCGTTATATTCAATCAAACTGGAAAGGCGCACATCGTTGCGCGCTGCAATTTGCTCTAAACTCAAACCGCCATAAGCACGAACATATTTGGCATTGTTGATGACACCACTTGCTGGTAAATTAGAATTTGCAGTATTGGAGTAGCCACCAGAATTATTTGGATAATTTGGGTTTACGTTCGTGTTACTCGGATAATTTGGATTATACGTGCTGCCATTCTGCGTAGTTGGCGCTACACCGCTGGGATAATTTGGATTATATGTACCACTGCTACTTGGCGAAGTTGACGTTACACCGCTGGGATAATTTGGGTTATATGTACCACTGCTACTTGGCGTAGTTGGCGCTACTCCGCTCGGATAATTTTGATTGTAAGTGCTACCATTATTACTAACAACAGTCGAACCATTCGGCAAACCGTTCGGTGTTCTTAAATCGTAATCGTGCAATTGGTAGTCTTCGATAATCTTTACCAATCTATCTCCATAGGTTGGGTCGGTAGCGTAACCTGCACGCACCAAACCCTGCGACCAACTTTCGTAATCAGTAGGCGACAGTTGAAACAACGAACCATAGCGCTGCACTTTTTTCGGATCGTGTAAAAACTCAGAGTGTGCTACATAACTTTCTTCTGGATTGTTATACACGCGAAAACACGATTTAATGAGCTGACCTGTTGCATCTTTATCGTCATCGACGAGAAAATAGGTTTGACCTTGCCAATCTGCATGGCATTTAATACCAAAATGGTTATTTCCTTTTTGAGCCAAATCACTTCTACCAGCGTTCGATTCGAGTAAACCTTGTGCTAAGGTTACACTTGCAGGAATACCGACGCGCGTTTGTTCGCGCATAGCAATTTCTTTAAAGCGATTGACATAATCGAGCATAGCTTGCTGATAGCTATTAGTAGCTTTTATCTCGTAACTGCTCGGTACTTTTTTTTGATCCATTGAATTTGATTTAAACAATGAACAAGCACTCAAAAAACAAAGGCTCAATCCAGCAATTGCGGAAATAGATCGGAATAAATTATTGTGATACATACACAACGAATTTGGTTTAAAAAATAGCGTTTCAAAATTCAAAACGCGCTTTACACACTTTGAACGCCTCAAAGATAGAAAAATTTTTGTAATTGGTAATTTAATTTATATAAAATGTGGTGAAATAAAAAACGAGTTGTAAATTTTTCAGGCTTTTTTATTAAATTTCCGCTCATTTTATGTTGAAAATTTAAACTGCTTCTAAAACGACGATAACAATGAAAAAAAATGCTTTTCTTATTTTAGCCATTGTAGCAGCCTTCGGTTTTGGTTTTGGATTCAAAACTTTAACTTTAAAAAACGACTGCCAGCAAATTAAATTAGGGAGAGTTACTGGTATTGGCGGCATATTTTTTAAATGCAAAGACCCCAAAGCAGTGCGCGATTGGTACAAAAAAAACTTAGGCTTGGATACTGATAAATACGGCACTAATTTCATGTGGTGGCAAGGCGCGGATTCAACAAAAAAAGGATCTACACAATGGAGTCCATTTTCAGAAAAAACCAAATATTTTGAACCCTCCACAAAAGAATTTATGATTAATTATCGGGTTGATAATTTAGATGCACTCGTTGAAGCACTCAAAAAGGACAGTGTAAAAATAACAGACAAAATCGAGATTTTTAACTACGGTAAATTTATTCATATTTTGGACAACGAAGGCAACAAAATCGAACTCTGGGAGCCGAATGATTTAGAATACGATAAATTTGTAGGTGGAAGAACAAAATAATTGCTATCTTTGAATTTCCATTTTAGGAACGAACACACCAATTTTTCAAAAAGAAAGAATGACCTTTTTAATCATTTTTTTAGCCATTGCTGCGCAGGTTTTTTTAACTGCCAAAAAAGTAAGTCCATTTTTATCATTGCTCATTGTAGCTATTGCTACGGGGTTGTGTTTCGGAATGCCGCCCGCTGTTTTGCTGAAGTCCATTGAAAAGGGTGTAGGCAGCACTTTAGGTGGAATAGCTTTGATTATTAGCCTCGGTGCTATTCTCGGAAAAATTTTAGAGGAGTGTGGTGCTATCGATCAAATATCATCAACATTAATTGACAGTGTCGGCTTAAAAAATATTCAGTGGGCTATTATGCTGACGGGTTTACTGATTGGCATTCCTTTGTTTTATAATGCGGGTTTTGTTATTCTTGTGCCGCTTGTTTTTATGCTCGCTCGAAAAACAGGATTATCATTACTCTATATCGCTATTCCTATGGCAGCATCGTTGAGCACAACGCATTGTTTTTTGCCACCACATCCAGGCCCAACGGTTTTAGTGAATGCTTTCAAAGCCAATACAGGAAAAGTTTTGCTTTATGGCTTGTGTATGGCAATTCCTTCAGTCATTATAGCTGGTCCGTTGCTGGGTAGATTCTTACAAAAAATTAAAATTGATGTTACACTTTTTGCCAGCAGTGAATCGACACAACTTAAAAAACTCCCTGGCGTTTTACCCAGTTTCTTAATTGCTTTAATGCCTGTAATCCTCATAACCTGTTCTGTTTTGGCAGATAATTTTTTAGCTGAAGGCTTTTTAAAACAATCTTTTCTTTTCACAGGCGATTCGACCATTGCTTTGCTTTTAAGCGTTGTTGTGGCAATGTATTTTTTTGGCATCAGCAAAGACGTTCCGATGGCTGAACAAATGAAGTGGGTAACAACGGCTATTGCGAGCATTTCCATGATTTTACTCATCATTACTTCGGGTGGTGTGTTGAAACAAGTGCTTCAAGATAGCGGGACCGCCACTTATATTGCCTCTTTCAGCCAAAAATTAAACTTACCGCCGCTTTTATTTGGTTGGATTGTTACCGCCTTATTGCGTGTCACAATTGGTTCAGCTACTGTTGCTGGCATCACTGCTGCGGGTATTGTATCGCCTTTGGTTGCTACGGGCGTTGTTTCGCCCGAGTTAATGGTTTTGGCAGTAGGTTCGGGCAGTGTTTTTTTTTCTCACATCAACGATTCAGGTTTTTGGATGTTCAAAGAGTTTTTTAAGTTATCGCTCAAACAAACTTTCCTTTCTTGGTCATTGATGGAAACCATTATTTCTTTGATTGGTTTAGCAGGTGTGTTGATTTTGAATGCAGTTATTTGATGCCAATCTATATTTCATCGGGCTTCTTCACCCAATGAAATATTGCTACGTGCCTTTTGTCTTTTGTCTTCACTTCCTCTTCTTCTCCCACTCATATGCCGAGTGCATTATATCGCGCATAGAGAATTTAGGAGACCAACCCAAAACGTTTTTGGCTTTATCAATTTGACAATAAATAGCACCTACATCGCCTGCTCTGCGCGGACCGACTGTGTATGCGACATCAAATTTATTGGCTTCTTTAAACGCAGCAACGACTTCAAATACGCTCACACCTGCGCCAACTCCCAAATTGAAAACTTCGTAGCGTGGTATATTGTCATTTTTCATAGCGAGTTTGAGCGCTAAAGTGTGTGCATGAGCCACATCGCAAACATGAATATAATCACGTACGCACGAACCATCGCGCGTAGCATAATCGTCGCCATAAACTATTAATTCTTTGCGTTTACCAGTTACAACTTCAGTAATGACGGGCACTAAATTATAAGCACGCACTTTGGCACTTTCACCCATGAAGTTGCTCGGGTGTGCACCTGCGGGATTAAAATATCGCAATGCAATAGCTTTGAAAGTTGAAGTTGCATTTAAGTAATCGCCGATAATTTTTTCACCAAATTGTTTTGTAAATCCGTAAGGGCTTTCTGCTATACCAAAAGGTGTGTTTTCAGTAACGGGTAATTCTTTCGAATTGCCATAGACTGAACACGATGACGAAAATATAAAATGCGGCACTTTAAAATCGTTCACACATTGCAGCACATTGATGAGGCTATCGATATTGTTTTTATAGTACATCAAAGGCTTTTCAACCGATTCTCCTACTGCTTTGTGCGCTGCAAAATGAATAACGCCAGCAAAATCGGGATGTGTTTCAAAAATTTGACGTGTTGAAATGGCGTCGCATAAATCGACATTGTAGTTGTGTACTTTCACACCCGTAATGTGCTCGATTTGAGCAATGGCAGTGGGTTCTGAATTGCTGAAATTATCGACTGAAACAACCTCAAATCCATTTTGGATAAGATCGACGATGGTGTGGCTGCCAATATAGCCTGCGCCACCTGTTACTAAAATTTTCTTCATAATTTACTTTTTATCGAAAACCTCAACAATATAAGGCAGTAAATCTTGCGCGATTTCTGTTTTTTGTTTGAGTGGTAATTCAATAACACGATTTTCATCAAAAACCAAAGTGACGATATTCGTATCGGTTTCAAAACCTGCACCCGCTTTTTCTAATGAGTTTAGTACAATGAAATCGAGTTTTTTATTGCTGCGCTTTGTTTGCGCATTCGCTAAAGCATTATCTGTTTCGAGCGCAAAACCGACAAGCATTTGGTGTTTCTTTTTAACGAGTCCTAAATTAAGTGCAATATCAGGTGTTTTTTCAAGAACTATGGAAAGTGTTGGGTCAGCAGTTTTTTTAATTTTTTTATCAGAAGCGTTTTTAGGTCGAAAATCGGCAACAGCAGCCGCTAAAATCGCGCCATCCGATGTCTCCCACGCATTCAATGCTGCCTCGCACATTTGTTGCGCCGATGTTACGCGTGTGATGTGTATGCGTTCGTGCTCAGGATATGTTTTGACGGGACCAGAAATAAGTTCAACCCTAGCACCTGCTTTCGCTAAAGCCAAAGCTATCGCATTCCCCATTTTACCTGATGAGCGATTGCCAATATAGCGCACAGGGTCAATGGCTTCTTGTGTCGGACCCGAAGTTACAATTATTTTTTTGCCTGCGAGTTTTTTGCCAATGGCATCTTTTGCAGAAAAATAATTTTGGATCGTCTCAAAAATATGTTCTGGTTCTGCCATTCTTCCCAAACCATTTAATCCACTTGCGAGTTCACCATTTTCGACGGGAAGAAGTGTGCAACCATCGCGTAAAAGCAAATTTACATTGCGTTGTGTTGAAGAGTGCAACCACATATCGACATCCATTGCAGGTGCAAAAAAAACAGGACAACGTGCAGAGAGGTAGGTTGCGACGACGACATTATCAGAAATGCCATTAGCTAATTTGCCCAAAGTTGTTGCCGTAACGGGCGCAATAATGAAAACATCCGCCCACAAACCTAATTCAACATGGTTGTTCCAAGCACTCTCCGAATGAATATCAGTGATGACGGCATTTTTTGACAGCGTAGAAAGTGTTAATGGCGAAATAAAATCGGCGGCAGATTTGGTCATTAGAACGCGTACTTTTGCACCTGCCTTAACGAACAAACGCACCAAAGTAGCACACTTATAAGCAGCTATACTTCCAGTAATGGCAAGAATAATTTTTTTGTTTTTCATAATTAATACAACTGCTCAATCAAACCTCCAGTCGTTGTTTCATATCGTCGCGAAACAGATGCCTCAGCATCAAAAGTTTTATCTGCATTTTCCGCACCTTCTACACAAACAACACTGTAATCATCATTAATAACAGCAGCTGTTCGGTAAATTTTATTGCCGCGCACTTCCAAGCCTGCAATAGCTTTTTTATCAACCATTTTACCTGCTTTATTATACGATGCCAAAATAAAACTGTAATTCAATAAATCAGCGCGCCAATAAACAAGGTAATGGATATCACCTTTCTTTTTGAGTTTTAAGCACGGCACAACCTCTGTATAATCTTCAGGGTCGTTGGGTTCATAAGCATGTATAAATTCATCAATAAACTCGTTTTGAAGCACATCATTGTGTTTATTGAACTCGACGTACATATCTTCGGTGAGCGTTATCGGCAACTCAATTTCTGGAAACTTATCTAAGTAATATTCAAATTTCGATTTCATGACTCTGATTCTTATGATTTAAATGATCCTTATGATTCAAGAAATTCTTCTGATGGGCTTAAATTTCACTCAGTACGATCAGAAAAATCAGATGAATCATCGTTCAGACAATATCTTTTCAACGCTTGTTATCATCTGATCAGTTATGTGCAAATGTGTAACAAATCGAACCGTTTGCGGACCGAAAAGTGCTGCATTAACGCCTTTTTCTTTTAAATAGTTTAAAAAATGTGCTCCCGTAGTAATTTTATCGTCGAGGTCGAAAATAACGATATTACTCATAACAGGTCGAACAGCAGTGACATAGGGCATGTTTTTTAAGAAAGCACCGAGCTTTTTTGCGCGCCCGTTATCATCTGCTAATCGTGTAATATTATTTTCCAAAGCATAAATGCCAGCCGCCGCTAAAAATCCAGCTTGACGCATACCGCCACCGAGTGCTTTGCGAATGCGGCGCGCATCTTTAATGAAATCTTTTTTGCCAATAAGTAATGAACCCACAGGTGCGCCCAAACCTTTTGAAAGACAAATCGAAATGGAGTCAAACGTTTTACCCCAATCTGTCGGTTTTTCTTTTGTTTCAACCAAAGCATTAAATAGCCGTGCACCATCTAAGTGAAAACTCAAACCGTGTTTTTTACAAACGGCTTTAATTTTTTTCATTTCGGCTAAAGTACACACTGCACCACCAGCGTGATTGATTGTGTTTTCAGCCACCACCAAACGCGTGCGGGGCAACCAATCGAAATGCGGTTTCACACTGCGTTCAACGGTTTCTGCATCGAGTTTACCGTTCGGATTCTGTAATAAAGTGACAGATACGCCGCTTATCATACTGTAAACGCCTACTTCCGATTGGTAAATATGGTTTTTTACACTGGTTATTACTTCGTCGAGCGGTTTTGTGTGCGTTTTAATCGCAATTTGGTTTGTCATTGTACCAGAAGGACAAAAAAGCGACGCTTCATGCCCAAACATTTCTGCGCCGAGTGCTTCTAATTTATTTATCGTTGGATCATTGCCAAAAACATCATCGC
>JAYWBA010000292.1:0-22485 GCA_043781915.1 Saprospiraceae bacterium | reverse complement strand
AGCTTTGAAAGAAAACCTATTGCTAACGTATAAAAAAGAAGATTTATGATTCAGAAACACAGTAGCGATGCTAAGATTCAGGAATATGTTTTCAATCCAACGCATTGCGATTCAGGAACAATTTTGCATATAAACACCTGCGAAGTGTGTCGGCAAGCAGCGCAGCAATATCAATTGCTTTTCACTGAAGTTGAGAAACTACCTACATTGACTTTCGATTTCAATGTTTCTGATTTGGTTTTGCCACAACTAAAACCTAAACCTAAAATAGTTTTCGATTTTATGCCGGTAGTAATTTCTGGGGCTTTAGTTTTGGTGGGTTTGGGTTTTGTAGCGTATTGGCAAGGTTTCAATTTTTGGGCATATTCTCAAGACTTAAAATTACCAGAATGGATTTCGGAAATTTCAAACAGCACTTTATTATTAATTACTATGGTCATTTCAGTTCTGTTTTTTGTCATTCTGGATATTCGTAAAAATTTTCAAAAAAAATTACAAGCGCTTTCAACTTTTTAAGCTTTTTGTGTGAATCAGGATTTTCAGGATTAAAAAATTTTCAGGATTAAGCCACAATCATTACAATCTTGTAAACCCTTAAATCCTGAAAATCCTGATTCAGACAAAATTGTCTTGCAACATTTTAAAAACTCATCGGTCTCATTTATATCATTAAAAAAAATTCAAACAATGAAAAAAATAATAGTTTTTACGTTTTCGCTTTGTACTTCTTACTTTGCTTTGGCTCAAGATGTATCACTATCAAAACAATATAAATTGGAAGAAGACCCTAATATGTTGAAACAAATACTTGATGCTGGTTCAGTTATTGCCGTGCTGGCACTCATTTTTACCTTTATTGTTGTCCTATTAAAAACGCATTACGATTACCGACTCAAAAAAAATTTGGTTGATAGAAGTGTGCCAGAAAATATTGTGAGTGCATTCTTGCAAAAAAACAGTAAAGATCCTTCAACCGATGCTATTAAATGGGTGGCATTACTTTTAGGTGCAGGTTTTGGTTTGCTTATCGCGAGTTCTATCCGACCTTTGGGATTCCTTTCTTTTGCTATCATGTTAATTAGCGTTGCTCTGGCTTATTTGGGGTATTATTATTATGAAAAGAAAAAGTCTGAATTTTAGAATTGACGGAATATTTAACCACAAAGGACACAAAGTGAGTCACAAAGTACACAAAGTGTTTAACCAACTTCGTGAACTTTGTGACTCACTTTGTGTCCTTTGTGGTTAAAAGAATTATTTTATAGTGCTCAACGCAGGATTCAAAACCTGTTTAACATCAGCAAAAGGAACAAACAATTCGATTTCACCAGCCGCGAACGATGCAATTTCATACGGATTGTACATAAACAAAATACCTTTATGGGTGATGCAGAAATTATCGGTTGGGTCAATTTTGTTATCGAATAAAATGTTTGAGAGAGAGTCTTTAGGTGCCAATTTAAATTTTTTGCGCAACGATTTTTCTAAACTTTTACTTATAGCTGTTTTATATTCGGGCAAAAAAATATCGCTTAAAGCGAGAACTTTTTTTTCTGAAATATTATAACTGACAAGTGTAGTGCCATGATTTCCGTGAGCTCCACCTTCAAAATCGTAATTAGAAACGCCCAAACTCAGAATATCTTTTTCGTTATACACCACATCGGTTGACGTTAAGTTGGCGTAATTCATGGCGAAATATTCGTTCATGCTGCTCGGTTTTTCGTCCTTAAAAACATCTTTGTACATAGCGAAAAAAGAATCTCGATAGGCTTGCATGAGCGCAGACGCATCTTTAAATGTTGTTACTTTTTTTTCAACTTTATCCCCATCCGTATCGTCGGTAATACTCACACTTTCTGGAATTTTTAAAATTTGAGGTATTAAAAAATCGGCGACATCCTTGCGCGAGGTTTTAGGAATTAATAAATTAATACCGAAAGTTGCCGTAGGCGAACCTTCCACATTTTTAAACAATTGCAACGAATCGCTCAAACTATTGTGCGTAAGTTCTAAAGCATCCGTATAGTTTTCAACTAAATTAAATGGTAGAATAATTTTGTGAATGGTATCGCGAAAATTACCCGAATATGTTTCATTATTTACAAACTTGCCATCAAAATAAATAGCGCTTTCATCATCATTATCCCAAACGGTTAATTTCAATCCACCGACTGAATCGTACATGCCAGAAATTTTGTGCGGCTCTAAATCATCATTCGAATAGTAATAACCCGTAAGAGTTGGTGTTTTACCAAGCGCATTATCATCGATATTACAAGTTAAGTTGATCGTTGAATTTTTGTCGCCAATTTTGCCCACTAAATGCTTGTAAAATGGTGTTTTATTGCTTCCATTGGGGTTATCAGTCGCTTTTTCAGTTTTCTTGCAGTTCGAAAAAATGAAAAGTAGAGATGAAAATATTAATGCGTAATTTCTCATGGCGTAAACGAATTGGTTATTTTTATGTCAAATTAGATTCTATCTGAAATAAATACTACATCAAAGATAATAGCTCAAGATTAGATTATAAAGGATTGAGTTTTATTTTTATTGAAATTATTCAAAAAACCTCGTAGATTTTTAAAACCTACGAGGTTTAAATTCGCAATTGAATTTGGCTTTATCTCATAAAAAAAGCGAGATAAAGCCGGATTTGGCATTCAAATTTGGCTTAATTTTACATGTTGTGTGTTTTTGTGCCAATATGTAGGCAATCGATAAAAAATATGCGGATGAGTTGCGCCATAAAATTGGAACATTCAAACAAGAAACTGGCAAGCGCAAATCTGTTTTTCTGACTTTCATAACCACTTTTGGTTTGAAAGCTAATTAATACTCATCGGGGTTAGTCAAAACGATTTTACAATGGATGTTTTGTTTGAGAAGTAGCAGCGAATAGCAATACTTTGACGTTTAAATAAAGAAGATTGGAATTTTTCAATCTTCGCATTTGATTACGATATTTAAAAATCATCTGTATGAAACTAAAACCACTTTTTCTATTTTATTTCACGCTTCTTTGTACGTCAGTTGAATCATATTCTCAAATTGCTGATTGCATAATAGGTCCTAAATTATGCGATAAATCAGCATTTACAATAGCCAATCTTTCAACGGCTGGTAAAGATGCAACTGAATTGAATGATGCTACTTGTTTTGGACCTTTAAATGGATTAAACGCCGAAGTGAATTCCGCTTGGCTTCGTTGGACTTGCGACACGTCTGGCACCCTAACATTTACAATAACTCCAAAGCATATTGGTAACGGGACTGCAAATGATTTAGGTGACGATATCGATTTTGCCTTGTATGAATTACCCAACGGTATTGATAATTGTTCACCCAAAACTCTAATGCGTTGCGAAGCAGCTGGTCCTTATATTGAGGCTGGCGCAACATATCAAGATGCATTGCGCTGCGCAGGTCCTACTGGTTTGCGCGAAGGAGAAACAAAAATAAGTGAAGTGCCGGGTTGTTATGCAGTTGACCCACACAGTAATTTTTTAAAACCTCTCGATATGGTATCCGGGCATTCGTATGCCTTGGGGATTAACAATTATAGAGCAGTAACAAATGCAAGTGATACAAATGGTGTTCGCATAACATTTGGTGGAACAGGAACTTTTAAAAAACTCAGCACTTCTTGTTCTACTCTTTTAAACCTTAATGAAACGTGTAACAATGCGATTCAACAAATAAAACTCTCACCCAATCCAGTCACCGATATTATAACTTTGTCGAACAATGCCACGTGTTCAGCCGAGTCTTACATCATTACTGATGTTCTCGGAAGAATTGTGATGCGCGGTAAAATGAATCCTACAACAAATTCTTATACTGAAATTTCTGTGTCTACTTTACCAATGGGTATTTGGTTTATTTCTTTAGAAAAATCGAATCAAATACTCGGCTCACTGAAATTTATTGTACAAAGATAGCAAGGTGAAAATATTTCGGTTTTCTCTGTGACTCTGCGTTTTAGATATAATTGAACGCAGAATCGCAGAGGAATCGCAAAGGTCGCAGAGGGTTTAAATATGATATTACTACACTGAAGACTACTTCATAACCCACTTCCCATTAGTGTAAAAAGTTAAAATTATTCTCATAAAGTCAATAACAAGTTAAAGTTTGGAAAAAATTATTTCATTAATTGTAATTCAAATATTTTTATAGCGTTAATACAACAAATCCTCAATTTATGCGCTCTTGTTGTTGTTTCCCAAACCGATTTATTTTTATTATACAAGCATTATGAGATTAATAAGTACATTTTTCCCCTTCATAATTATTTTATGTTGTAGTGCTGTTGCCATTGCGCAACCTGCTAATGACAATTGCGAGACGGCATATAAAATACCAACGCCAACCAGTTTTTGTGGCGATTTTAACAATTTAGGGGCTACTGTAAACACGCTCGACAAAGCAGATTGTTTTAGCTCAAATGGAAAAGATGTGTGGTTTGTTTTCACAGCAACTGGTACAGAAGTTCAAGTCGACATTACGAGCAAGAAAATCGGTAATATTGCAGCCCTAAACAGAATTGAAGCAGCCATTTACAGTGGTGTTTGTGGTAATTTTGGTGTTTTTCCTTGTCCAGTAGCGCAAACAGGACTATTCGAAGTATCTCGAGCAGGTATCCAACCAGGAGAAACATATTTTATTCGTGTGCAAGGTGAAAATAATTCAACGGGTGGGTTTCAACTGTGTGTGAAAAATTTTAATCCACCTTCCAGTTTTGATGCTGATTGTGTTTCTGGACCTGCACTGTGCGATAAATCTGCATTTGCTGTAACTAATTTAACGAATCCAGGTAAAGATGCAACAGATTTAAACGATGCAACTTGTTTTGGAAACAACGGGTTAAATAATGAAACACGATCAACTTGGTTTCGATGGACGTGTGATAAATCTGGCCCTCTGACATTTACAATAACACCGCTACATTTAGGCGATGGCACTCCTAACGATTTGGGTGATGATATAGATTTTGCTTTATATGAAATTCCTGCTGGAGCAAAAGATTGCAAAACTAAAACCTTAGTGCGCTGTATGGCTGCAGGACCCTACATAGAACCTGGAACAACTTACGCTCAGGCTTTAAGATGTTCAGGACCAACTGGTTTAAGAACAGGAGAAACGAGAACAAGCGAACCACCTGGTTGCTATGGCGTTGACCCGCATAGCAATTTTTTAGCGCCGTTTGATATGGTTGCTGGGCATACTTATGCTTTAGGAATTAATAACTTCAACCCCTCGAGCACAACGGGTGCAACAAAAACAGGTGTGTATATCGAATTTGGGCAAACAGGTGGAACTTTTGTGGGACCATTAGCAAAGATTGATTATAGTGTGCCAAGCAAAAAAATCTGTATTGGTGAAAATATAACCTACACTGATGCATCTACTTTTGCAAATGGTCAAATTGTCGATTGGCAGTGGTCTTTTGGAAAAGATGCTTCTATTGCAAAAGCGTCAGGTAAGGCGCCGAATACTGTTTATTACAAAACGCCAGGTTGGAAATCGGTTGTATTGACTATTAAAACAGAGCGTAACTGCGCAATCACAACTATTTTAGATTCCGTTTATGTCAAAGGATTTCAGTATGATACAACCGTTCGCAAACCCACTTGTACACTCGGTAATGATGGTCTCATTCGATTGAAAGTGACGAGTTGCGGTAAAGCACCGATACGTTACAATTGGGAAAATACGGGCTACACTACGCGCGATTCACTCGCCAATATTGGTCGCGGCACTTATCGCGTGGCGGTTACTGATTCATCAGGTATTTATGTCGATACACTTGTTTTCAAATTAAAAGAATTAGAACTCACGCTCGATACAGCCGTAGCTGCAACCATAAACCCGAGTTGTAACGGATTAACAAACGGAAAAATAGTAGTTAGCCCAGCATCGGGTACGCGACCGTATATTTTCAATTTTGGTAAAAATAATACGCTCGATAGTACTTTAGCTGGATTGGGTGAAGGCACTTATACGGTCAGCGTATCGGATGCCAACAATTGTAAAGGTACTTTCACTTTCGATTTGGTGAATCCACCGAAAGTAGCACTCGACATTGATACGTTTAATATTTCGTGTTATGGTAAAACAGATGGTATAGCTGTGGCGCATCCGTCGGGTGGTGTTGGAAACTATTCCGTTAGTTGGAGTACGGGTACCTTAGGCGATACTGTTCGAAATTTAACTGCTGGGACGTACAACGTTTTTGTAAATGATAGGAATAAATGCGAGGCACGACAAACCTTTACAGTGAGTGAACCACCGCAATTATTTCTTGATACCATACGCATAAAACCTGCGAAGTGTTATGGCGATAGCACAGCAGAGTTGGTTGTCAAAGGTCGCGGCGGTACGCCACCATTTAAATACAGTATCGATGGTTATCAATACACACGCGATTCTTCTTTCTTGAAAATTCCTGCCAAAACATATAAAGTGTATGTGCGCGATAGCACCGGCTGCCAAAGTACGTTTTCTGTTAATGTGCCTCAACCGAATCAATTGCAAGTCAGTGCAGGTGCCGATGTAGAAGTCGAACTCGGATTTTCAACTACTATTCGTGCCATAGTAATTCCATCAAATCGTGCCGTAAAATATGCCTGGACACCTGCCGATACAACGCTACAATGTGCTGCGTGTGCCGTTGCAACCGTTACGCCTTATCATACGACTGATTATACCATTACTGTGCGCGATTCACAAAATTGTGTGGCGATTGATGTGATTGAAATTCGCGTATCAAAAAATCGACCGATTTATATTCCGACTGCTTTTTCGCCGAATGGAGATGGAGTGAATGATTATTTCACTATTTATGGCAATCCTGCAGCAGTAACTATTAAAGAGTTTAAAGTGTTTAGTCGCTGGGGAAATTTGCTTTGGCAAACAGAAAATATGCCCCTCGGCGTAGATCAGAAAGGTTGGGATGGATTCTTTGGTGGAAAACTGATGTCGCCCGATGTATATGCCTATTATGCAAAAATTTTATTTTTAGATGGCGAAGAATTAATTTATCGGGGCGATGTAACGCTGGTTAGATAGTTATGAGTCAGTTGTCTGTGGTGAGGGGTTTAATTCAGACCACTCACCACTGACAACTCACGACTCACCACTCAAAATATTTCTTCACAGTAAGCGTTATTGTTTTCTAATAAAAAAACATAAAACGCCTTTATGAAAAAGATAAATTTTTCAATCCTTGCCTTTGCAATAGCATTGATTTTTACAAATTGTGGAACGACTAAATCAACCGATTCAAGCCCCAATTCTTCTTCGCAAAACAGTAGTGATGCACACGAAGCAAGCCCTATTAATTTTAATTACACAGCCGATTTAGACGGCGCCATGGTGCGCGCAAAAAAAGAAAACAAACCCATCTTTATTGACTTTTACACAACTTGGTGCGCGCCATGCAAACTTATGGATCAGGGCACATTTAAAGACCAAGATGTTGCCGCTTACTTGAATGATAATTGTGTAACGCTTAAAATAGATGCTGAAAAAGGAAACGGTCGTGCTTTGCGCGTTCAATTCAATGTCAGCGCATTTCCTACCCTTGTTTTTATTGATCCTGATGGCAATGTTTTGTCGCAAAAAGAAGGTAGCCTTGGTATAGATGGCTTTAAACAATTTATGAAATCTGCTGTTTGGAAATATAAGGGAAATTAAAATAGCCCTTTAAAATATTGATAATTTTTTTCATCTTAACCCACGTTTTTTTTAATTTTGATGTATATAAATCGAAGGCTTCAGCTTAGCGTATTAGTTTGAACTGTATTCACTAACTTTGGAAAAAATTTCATTCATTCACAATTTAACAACCTAAACGATGAAAAAAAAAATGTACAAATTATGTGCTGTTTTTATTTTTTTAATGGGCATTTTTAATGCCACCGCACAGCGCAAAGATGCGCGCGTTTTATTTGTCGCAAATCTAGATGGTTCGCAAGAAGTGCCTGCGAAACCTTCTAAAGCTAAAGGTTTAATTACGGTGATGCTCGAAGAAAACGGCGCGTTAACTATTAACGGTGTTTTCGATAGTTTATCCGGACCAGCCACTTCAAGTCATTTTCATACAGGTGGTACAACGGTTGCTGGGGCAGTTATTCAAGATTTATCCTCGGGTTTAAAAAATGGTAAGAGCCTCAATATTACCATTCCGAACCCAGCTCCCAGTTTAATCGCTGGTATTATGAATTCAACGGTCTATCTAAACGTTCACACTGCCGCTAATCCAGGTGGAGAAATCAGAGGCGTTCCAGTTCTTGAAACTGACTCGCATTATACAGCTTTCTTAAGTGGTGCAAACGAAGTGCCCGCCGTTACAACCAATGGTTTTGGCTTACTTTCAATGACAGTGTCAAAAAATTCAGCAACAATGGATGTCAAAGCCGTTGTTTACGGTTTATCGGGAGCTATTACAGCTTCACATTTTCATTATGGTGTTGCTGGTAAAACAGGTCCTGTTATAGTGCCATTAACCGTAACTGGTAATGTAATTACTGGTACTGTTTCAGTGACTCAACCGTTTTTAGACAGTTTAAATGCAGGAAAAATTTACATGAATGTTCATACAACTGCTAATGCAGGTGGTGAAATTCGTGCACAAGTTACGCCTGTAAAAGCGGGTGCTATTACTTTCGATGCGTTGGCGGAAGGTGCAAACGAAGCACCAACGCCAGTAACAAGCGATGCAAAAGCGTTAATGTTAGGTGCTTTGAATAGTACCCTCGACACACTTACTTATGCAGTCATTTATTCTGGGTTGGTACCTACAGCGGGTCATTTTCACGATGGAGTAAAAGGTGTAGCGGGTGCTGTTTTGCAAGCATTTACGCGCGATACGAGCTTCACAAATGTTTACTTTGGCGTATTTCCTTTATCTGTAGCGAACCGAGTTAAACTCATTGCAGGTAATTTGTACATAAATTTACATACTCCAACAAACCCTGGAGGCGAAATTCGCGGGCAGGTGAATTCGACTATTCGCGAAGGCTTGGTGGCTAATTTGTGTGCAGGGCAAGAACCTACCGCTAATACATCGACTGCCGTCGGAGCAGCGGCAATTTCTGTCAACAGATTGAAAACAGATGTTGCTGTTAATTTAGTAACAAGTGGTTTAACGGGTAATGCTACGGCAGCACATATTCATAAAGGCTTAAAAGGAGTAAACGGTGCCGTTTATGTTGGCTTTACGCTTAATGGAAATAATACAGTTAATGGCGTTTATGCTTTACCAACTTCAGGCGGTGGCGACTCGATTATTAACGGTCAAACGTATGCTAACGTACATACTACAGCCAATGCAGGTGGTGAAATTCGCGGTCAAGTGGGTAAAACTTTAGAAGCCACGTGTTTAACAACTGGCACTTTTGATTTGAATGGCAAACAATTTACGGTTACATTAGCGCCGAATCCAGCGTTTGATGTCGTAAACGTTAATTTTGAATCGAACTTAAATTTGACTTCACAATTAACTGTGACTGATTTAGTTGGTCGCACAGTGGTTTCTAAAAACGTTGAAATTTTAAATGGGAGTAACCAAGTGGGTTTAAAAGTTTCCGATTTAGCCCCTGGCATTTATTTTATTCAGCTTAGAAATAATAATCAGTTGATGTTTACGGAGAAATTTGTTAAAAACTAATTTAGTTGATAGTTGTTAGTTGATAGTTGTTAGTTTGAGTAATCTCGGACTATCAACTATCAACTAACAACTAACAACTAATAATCCTCCACCTCTTCAGAGGCAGTTGTTACTTTATTCATTAGGAAAGCTTTCAGAAACTCTCCAATATCGCCATTTAAAACGGCATCAGTTTGATTGGTTTGATAACCTGTGCGGTGATCTTTCACGCGCCTATCATCTAAAACATAACTTCTGATTTGAGAACCCCACTCATTTTTAGTTTTATTGGCTTCAATTTTATCGCGCTCTTCGGCTTGGCGTTGTAATTCGCGCTCATAAAGTTTCGATTTCAACATTTTTATAGCGGTTTCTCTGTTCTGAATTTGTGAACGCTGCGACTGACATTCAACCACGATACCCGAAGGTAAGTGCCTCAAACGCACAGCAGATTCTGTTTTATTCACGTGCTGACCACCCGCACCACTTGCTCTGAAAACATCCCAATCGCAATCGTCAGGTCGAACTGTAATTTCAATGGTATCATCCACCATCGGATGCACAAAAACAGACGAGAAAGAAGTCATGCGTTTGCCTTGTGCATTGAATGGACTTACGCGCACCAATCTGTGTACGCCATTTTCACCTTTGAGCATACCAAAAGCATAATCGCCATTCACTTCAATTTCGACTGAGCGCAAACCCGCTGCATCGCCTTCAACACTGTTTAATTCTGTAAGTTTGTAACCGTTTTTTTCTGCCCACATAATGTACATGCGGTACAGCATGGATGTCCAATCGCAGGCTTCAGTACCACCAGCACCCGCATTAATTTCTAAAATGCAACCGAGTACATCTTCAGGTTTATTGAGCGTGGCTTTAAATTCAACTTCTTCCACAACGGCAACAGCTCGTTGATAAGTTGCCTCAACATCTTCTTCTGTTGAGTCACCTTCGTGGAGCAATTCAAACTCTAAATCGCAATCATCAACTAAATTTTGAATTTTTGTGAAATCCTCTACGCGTTTTTCCAATAAACGCATAGATTTCATAGTGGTTTGTGCGCGGGCAGCATCGTTCCAAAATAACGGATCGCCCGTTTTTATTTTTAAATCGGCAATTTCTTTCTGAGCGTTAACGACGTCAAAGATACCTCCTTAACATCAGCATCTTATCTTTAAGTTCTGCTAAATTTTCGTGAGTCATATAAAGTTTTATAAAAAGAGTACAAAAGTAACTCGAATTAAACGAATTTTAGGAATTATCAGAATTCAAAACCAAGAAATTCTATAAATTCTACAAATTCGTTTAATTCGAGTTAAATTCGACTTACTTTTGCGCCTTGAAATCGCTGTAATTTATGACTCATACCGCATACCGCATTGAAGGCGGCAAAAATCTTTCAGGAGAGATAACATGTTTTGGCGCGAAAAACTTCACTACCAAAGCCATGATTGCTGCATTGCTCGGTAATTCTGCAACAACACTGTTGAATGTTCCACCTATTGGCGATGTAGAAATTACAGCCGATATGTTGCGCTCGTTGGGTGTAACTGTTGCGTGGGATAAATCGAAAATGCGGATGACAATTGACCCTACCACTGCAACTGATGCGCACGTACGTCAGCCGCATTCAGGTTCGAACCGTATGCCGATTTTAATGTTGGGTGCGCTTTTACATAAATTTGATGAAGTCAGCGTACCTATTTTAGGTGGATGTATTATCGGCGCACGCGGCGTTGATTTTCATTTAGATGCTATTCAAGATTTTGGCGCGAAAATAATTGAAGGACCCGAAGGATATATCGCGCAGAAATCGCGCAGACTGAAAGGGACTCATTTTAATCTCAAATTTCCATCAGTAGGGGCTACTGAAACGTGTTTGTTTTTGGCGAGTATGGCAGAAGGTACATCTGTTATTCACAACGTGGCGATTGAACCAGAAATTATGGAATTGGTGACGATGTTGCGCGCCATGGGCGCTGTTATTTTCACCGATTCAGGTCGCGAATTTCGCATTGAAGGCGTTGAAAATCTTACAGGTTGCATCATGAATTGTCTCGGCGATAGAATTGAAACGGCATCGTGGGCAAGTTTGGCTGCTGCCGTTGATGGTACAATTACTGTTCATGGTATCCGACCTGAAACACTCGGCAACTTTTTATCGAGTTTCAGACAAGCAGGTGGTGGATTTGAACTTTTAGACCACGACTCCATCCGTTTTTTCAGGGCGCGTAAACCAACGTCAATACATCTTGAAACGTCTGTTTATCCCGGCTTTTCAACTGATTGGCAGCAACCTTTTGCAGTTTATTTAACACAAGCAGATGGTGTTAGCGTTATTCACGAAACGGTGTACGAAAACAGATTTGGTTATTTAAAAGCACTCAAAAAACTCGGTGCAGAAGTGCAACTTACTACACATTGCCTCGGCAGTTTGCCGTGCCGATTTAGTGGTAAAGGACACGAACATTCAGCCATTATTTCGGGCGCAACGCCATTAATCGCTGTCGAAATGCCGCTTGAAATTCCAGATTTGCGGGCAGGTTTGGCGTATGTCATTGCAGCATCAGTTGCTAAAGGCACAACTTTTTTAAAAGGTGTACCGATGATTGAACGCGGCTATGGCGATATAGTACCACGCTTAAAAAAAATTGGTTTAAATATCGAGAAAGTTGAGTTGTGATTTCAATGAAAAAAGTTTCTCGCTGATTTTGTAGATTTTCTCGCTGATTCAGCAGATATGTTGATTTGATTTCTGCGAAATCAGCGAGAAACTGATAAACATCTGAATAGTTAAAAATAATTTTCTTTTCTACAAATCTTCAAATTATCTCGCTTTAAATTTCTTTTCTCATTTTGATGAAGATTTATAAAAATTATTCTTTAAAAAAGCTCAACACTTTTGGTTTTGATGCGACGGCGGCTGAATTTGTAAAGATTACATCTTCCAAAAATTTTATTGCTGTATTAAAACAAAATTTGAAGCCGATTTACATTCTTGGAGGTGGTTCGAATATTTTGTTTACGAAAGATTTTTACGAAGCACTTTTTATTAAGAATAATATTAAAGGCATTAAAATAATTGAAACTGGAGAAGAAAATGTTTTAATCGAAATTGGGGGTGGCGAAAACTGGCATTCATTTATTTTGTGGGCGATAGAAAATAATCTGGGTGGTGTTGAAAATCTGTCTCTTATTCCGGGCACCGTTGGTGCTGCGCCAATTCAAAATATCGGTGCTTATGGTGTAGAATTGAAAGATGTGTTTGTAAAATTAGAAGCTGTTAATTTAATAACGTTCAAGACTCAAATTTTTTCTAAAGAAGATTGTCAATTTGGTTATCGCGATTCCGTTTTTAAAAACGCATTGAAAGGGAAAGTTTTAATTACTAAGGTGTTTTTAAAACTTACTCGTGTACCTTATCACGCATTAAAATTAGAGTATGGTGATATTAAAAATACACTCAGTAGGGGTTTATTGCAATACACCCCTACAATTCGAGATGTTTCGAACGCAGTCATTAAAATTCGCCAATCGAAACTTCCTGACCCCAAAATAATTGGTAATGCGGGTAGTTTTTTTAAAAATCCCGAAATTCCTCTTGCGCAATTCGAGAATTTGAAAATACAATTTCCAAACCTCGTAGGATTTCCAAACCAAAATGGTTTAACAGTAAAAGTCGCAGCAGGTTGGCTGATAGAACAAGCAGGTTGGAAAGGAAAAAAAATTGGCCGCGTGGGTGTACACGCGCAACAAGCATTGGTTTTGGTTAATTATGGCAAAGGCAAAAGCCCAGAAATTGTCGAGCTGTCGAAACAAATTCAGGCATCTATTTTTGAAAAATTTGGTATAATGCTTAGTAGTGAAGTTAATTTCGTGTAAAGAGAAAAAACCTCGTAGGTTTTTAAAAACCTACGAGGTTTAAGTCCATTAGTATCCCGGATTCTGCGTAATCGCACCCGCACTTAAATCAATTTCCGTTTGTGGAATTGGTAGTAATTCGTGTTTACCAACGACAAAATTTTTACCCAATTTTTTCATCACATCGCCAGCGCGACCCGTACGCACCAAATCGAACCAGCGATGTTGTTCTAAACCCAATTCTACACGGCGTTCATGCCAAATGGCATTGCGCAATGTCACTTTATCGGTAGTTGTCACATCGGGTAAAATGCCTTTTGCACCTCCACGCGCACGTGCGCGGACTAAATTTAAATATTTAAGCGCATCAGCAGTTTTGCCATTTTCGTTCAAGGCTTCGGCGGCAATTAAGAGTACATCGGCGTAGCGCAACAAACGAATATTGCCTGGTCCTGAACCGTTTTCTCCTGCATGCGCGGGCACCCACGCTTTTTGGTTGTAGCGAGCGTTAAATTCTTTCGGATTTATGGCAACAAAAGCAGAACCATCGGGCAGAACTTCGCCTTCGTATAAAACGGTGGCATCTCTACGCGGATCGCCTGTTTCAAATTCAGCTATAAAATTATCAGATGGACGGTTAAATCCCCAACCCAAATTCGGCGAACCGCGTACACCTTGAATCTCATTGTATTGAGAACCACCATCTGTGCGCGTATCATTTACTGTGCATTGCACTTCAAATAAAGATTCTGAACTGTTTTCGCCTTCGCGCGTGAAAATTTTATCGTAATTCGGCAACAGTGCGTATTCATTTGAGTTGATAACATCGAGTGCGTACTTTTCTGCATTGGGGTAATCTTTTTGCGTTAAATATACTTTAGCTAAAAATCCACGTGCAGCACCTTTTGTTGCGCGACCTAAATCGTCAGAAGCGTATTTAGATTTTTCAGGTAAGACGTCAATACAATCTTTTAAATCGGCAATAATTTGTGCATACACATCAGTGGTTTTGGCGCGTGGTTGTTTGAATTCGCTGCTCGTTAATTCTTTTGTGACTAAAGGCACATCGCCAAACCAACGAACCAAATTGAAATAAAAATAAGCGCGCAGGAATTTATTTTCAGCTACGAGACGTTTTTTCAACGCATCATCTCCAGATACACCTGGTATTCTACCGATAGCAACATTCGCCCGAAAAATGGCGCGATAATAGCCTTGCCAAACAGTTACAGGTGCTACATTAGAAGCATCTAAAGTGAAATTATCCAAATCGAGCAAAAACAGTGCATCGTTAGGTTCGCTGCCTTTGTCGCCATCATCAGATAGAATATCTGTGCAACCTACGTAAGCAAAAACGTGAATTTCCCAATTGCGCAAAACGTTGTACGTTGCGTTGGTGGCTGCTACGGCATGGTCAATAGTGAGAAAAAAATTATCTACTGTTAATTCACCTTGTGGTTTAACATCGTAAAAAGAATCTTTGCATGAAAAAAATGCAAAGAGCAAGAGGCAAAGAGCAAAAATTGAAAATATCTTTTTCATAATAATTAAATTTAATTGTATTGCGCTTTTAAAAAATTTTTAGCGTTCAGGGAACTTTAAAAGTTCCCTGAACGTGTCAAGACGTTGAGAGGAACTAGAAAACAGCATTAACACCAAACGAAAACGTTCTTCCCACAGGATATACTCCGCGATCAATACCAATTGAAAACGCGTCGCCATCCTGATTAATACCAGGCGTTTTCGACGCACTAAAATTGGTGATTTCAGGTGTATAACCACTGTAACTCGTCCACATTTTCAAATTAGTTACAGATGCATATATACGTAAACTTTGCATCTTTAGAGTTTTGGCAATGCCTAATGGTAGCGTATAACCTATTTGAACATTGCGAATGGATGTAAACGAGCCGTCTTCAATGAATCTATCGCTTACTTCATAGTTTCTACCTCCGATAGTGACACGCGGTTCAAAATTACTCGGGTTTGTTTCCGTCCAACCATTTAAAAATGTAGACTCAAAATTACCCGTCGAAAAGCGCGCCAAACGTTTAGCATTTAAAACTTTATTTCCTTGCACACCACTGATTTGCATTGAAGCATCGAAACCAGCATAATCTGCACCAATATTAATACTGAAAGTATAGTTCGGAATGGCACTACCCAGATTTACACGGTCGGCAGCAGTTATTACGCCATCACCATTTGTATCTTGATAAATAAGATCGCCAATTTTTACATCCGAACCTGCCACTTCACCGACACGTTTCGGTAAATTTTTAAGTTGATCAGCATTTTGGTAAACGCCAGCTACTTTATAACCAAAATAATCTCCAATAGAAGAACCGATAGTTGTTCGCGTTCCTAATTTACCTCCTTCACCTACTCCACCGCCAAATTTTTCGACAACGCCATCGCCTAAAAATAATACTTCATTGTGAACGGTAGCTAGGATGGCATTAATGTAATAACCAAAATTGCCGGATGTTTTATCGCGCCATCCTACATTAACATCAAAACCTCTATTTAAAACTGTTCCAATGTTGACAAACGGTGGATCTTGCGTACCAACATAAGCAGGAATAGGTACTTGTGTTAAAATATCAATCGTTTTGCGGTTATAATAATCTATTTCAGTTGTCAAACGATTTTTAAAAAACCCCATTTCCAAACCAATATCAGTTTGACGCGTTTCTTCCCAATGTAATTCTGGATTACCTAATTGATTAATAGTATAGCCAGGATTAAATCGCTCGTCAGGTCCGAAAATAGCATCTAATTTAGATGTTACAGGTGGGCTTTTCGCTGTTTGATTAATTTTTTCATTACCCACAATTCCCCAACTGCCTCTCAATTTCAAAGCAGAAAGCCAATCTAAATTTTTAAACCAATCTTCTTCCTTTAAACGCCAACCCACCGCCACAGCCGGAAAATTACCCACTCTACGGTTCGGTCCAAATTTTGAAGACGCATCTTTACGGAGCGAAGCCGTAACCAAATACCTGTCATTAAAAGTATAATTTAACCGATATAATTGTGAAAACATCCGCCAATTATAACGGTTATCACTTCTTTCGTCAATCGTTATGCCTTTAGTTGCCTGATATAAGTAAAGCAAACTTTCTATGTCGCCACTAATATTATTGGCATCGTTAGGTAAGTTTGTGCCGTGTCCATTAAAAAAAGAATTGTCATTAAATTGTGTTGTCAAACCTGCCAAAGCATTAAAATGGTGCTTGCCAAATGTTTTATCGTAGGTAATTGTATTTTCAAAAAGTTTGTTGATATTCGATTTTCTAGAAACATCCAAAGTGTTGTTGTCCAATTTTTGAATATCGGTGACGAAAAAAACAGGTACAAACCTTTTGTCATTCACATTTGAATAATCTATACCGACGTTCGATCTGAAAGTTAAACCTTGCATTAAAGTTATATCAGCATACACGTTTCCGACACTTCTGAAAGTTGTCGTTGAGTTGTATTTCTCGTAATACGTTGAAGCTGCCGGATTTCCTACGCTTCCATCGGAGGTCGTATTACCAAACTTTCCCAACGAATCGTAAACAGGCGAAGTGGGTGGTGCATAATATGCACTGTAAATCGTATTGGATGCAATATTACTCTTAGAGCTAATAATGGCTACGTTATGCCCAATTTTTAAATAGTTATTGACTTTATACTCATTGTTTATGCGCAAAGAATAGCGTTCAAAATCACCTCCCTTCAAAATTCCATCTTGTTTTAAATAATCGCCGCTGATGCTATACGTCATAAAATCATTACCGCCACGTGCACCAACGTTTAAATTCCTAATGGGTGCTTTCTGAAAAATAACATCTTGCCAATCAGTACCTACGCCAAGCGATTCTGGATTTGGAAACGGTATAGGTTGGTTAAAGTTTTTAGCCGCAGCATTGCGCAATATGCCATACTGCGTTGCATTGGTCAGAGCAATTTTTTTAGAAAGCTCTTGCGTTCCATAATACGAAGATACTGCAATTTGCCCTTTACCCGATTTACCATGTTTGGTAGTTATTAGAATAACACCATTGGCACCACGCGCACCATACAAAGCCGTTGCGGAAGCATCTTTTAAAACGCTTACAGTTTCTACATCGTTCGGATTGACGAAATCAATATCGTCAATCAATAAACCATCAACAACAAAAAGTGGATTAGAATTATTGAGCGTCCCCGTTCCGCGAATACGGATGATGGCAGCCGCGCCAGGTGATCCGTCAGTAGGTGTTACCAAAACGCCGGCAAATTTTCCTTGTAATGCCTGATCGACTGAACCTGTAGCAATGCCTTGAATATCTTTCGATTTAATGGTGCTGACTGAACCTGTTAAATCGCTTTTGAGTTGTGTGCCATAAGCAACTACCACCACCTCGTTGAGATTTTCGGCATTTTCCAAAAGTGCAACATCAATAAATCTTTTTTTACCTACAGCGATTTCTTGCGTTATAAAACCCACAAAAGAAAAAACAAGTGAATCATTATCTTCTGCCAGAATGGAGTAAGCACCGTCAATATCGGTAATAGTGCCTTTCGTTGTCCCTTGAACTATAATACTTACGCCTGGTAAAGCTTCTTTTCCATCGGTTACTTTACCTTGAATGGTATTCGATTGCGACCAGAGAAAAACGCTTAAACTTAAAAAAACAGAAAATAGTAAAGTTTTTTTCATGATTCTATTATTTGACCAAGATTAAAGGATTAATAAATGAGTCAGGAATCAGGTGTCAGAATCAGGTGTTAGTTTACGAGAAAACCTGACACCTGACTCCTATTTTAAAGTCACGCGCACCATTTTATTCGCATCCGAATTACCACCGACCATAATATCGAAATCGCCCGCTTCGGCAAATTTTTCTAAATTGGTGTGATAAAAAGCTAAATCGTCGGATGTTAAAGAGAAATTTACCGTTTGCGATTCACCGCGTTTCAAAAATATCTTTTTGAAACCTTTCAATTCTTTAACAGGGCGCGTTAAACTGCCGACTAAATCGCGTACATACATTTGTACAACTTCTTCACCATCAAAATTACCCGTGTTTTTTACTGTCACTGTCACGTCTAATTTTTCACCAAAGGCAAAATTCGTTTTGCTCACACCCAAATTGGAATAATCGAATGTGGTATAACTCAACCCATAACCAAATGGATAAAGTGGTGTTTCAGCAACATCCATGTACTTTGTGGAATATTTATTATCGGGTTGGGTTGGTCTGCCCGTGTTTTTATGGTTGTAAAAAATGGGTACTTGACCTAATGCGCGCGGAAAAGTCATCGTCAATTTACCAGATGGATTATAGTCGCCAAATAAAACATCAGCAATCGCGTTGCCCGCTTCTGTGCCAGAAAACCATGTTTCTAAAATCGCTGGCGCATTTTCAGCCAAATATGGAATTGCTAAAGGGCGACCGTTCAGTAAAACAACAACAACAGGTTTGCCTGTTGCTATCAATGCACGAACTAAATCTTCTTGCGCACCTGGCAATGTAATATCAGCGCGACACGAAGCTTCGCCAGTCATCCAACTGCGCTCGCCAACGGCTACCACAACCACATCAGCAACGTTGGCGGCTTTTATGGCTTCAGAAAAATCTGTAGTTGAAGCAATTTTTACATCTGTGCGCTCCATTCTCGGTGGCGTGTTTTCGAGTTTGTACCCTTCAGCGTAAACAATATTAGCACTCGGTATTTTATTTTTCAAGCCCTCCAACAAACTCACACTTTTATCGCCTTCGCCTGCGCCAGACCACGAACCAATCATATCTTGTCTGCTGTTTGCAAGCGAACCAATAACAGCAATATTTCTAACCGATTTGCTCAATGGCAACGTCTGGTTGTTATTTTTCAACAGCACCATACTTTTACGCGCCGCATCGCGTGCCACTTGTCTATTGGAATCTGAGAAAATCACGGATTTTTCGCGCGCTTCATTGCTGTATTTATAGGGGTCTTCGAATAAACCCAATTGAAATTTAACGCGCAAAACACGACGAACGGCATCATTAACGCGCTCAATTGCCACGGCATTTTCTGCGAGCGATTTCGTCATATAATTAGAATACACTGCGCCTTGCATGTCCATATCAACGCCCGCATTGATCGATTTTTCGCCCGCGTCTTTGTCATCTTTCACGTTGCCGTGTTGCACCATTTCGTTGATTGAAGTATAATCGGTAACAACAAAACCTTTAAATCCCCATTTATTTTTCAAAATATCTGTCAAAAGCATTTTACTTGCCGAGGACGGCACACCATTTATTTCATTGAAAGAAGTCATAAAACTCAAGACGCCCGCATCGACACATGCTTTAAAAGGCGGCAAATACGTTTCCCAGAGTGATACGTCACTCATATCAACTGAGTTATAATCGCGACCTGCCAACGCTGCACCATACGCTGCAAAATGTTTGGCACAAGCTGCCACACTATTGGTTGCGCCAATTTGCGTTTGAAATCCATGTACGCGCGCCGCTGCAATGAGCGAACCCAAATAAGTATCTTCACCCGCACCTTCCATGCAGCGACCCCAACGTGGGTCGCGCGCAATATCAACCATGGGTGCATACGTCCAGTGCAAACCTGCTGCCGCCGCTTCTTCACCAGCAATATGTGCCGTTTTTTCTATCGATGCTAAATCCCAACTGCACGATTCACCGAGCGGTGTTGGAAAAATTGTTTTGTAACCGTGAATAACGTCATACCCAAAAAGTAGCGGAATTTTCAATCGCGTTTGTGTCATCGCAATATCTTGCAATTTGCGCGTGTAAGCTGCCGTGTGCGCGTTAAAAATATTACCGCATTTGCCCGCTTTAATATCGTTGGCATAACCCGAACGAATAGTCGGTCCTGTTACATCCCAATCGGAAGTAAATAACGTTATCTGCCCAATTTTTTCATCGAGCGTCATCAGGTTGAGAACAGAGTCAACTTTTTGATCGAGCGAAAGTCCGGTTTGATTCGGCGTAGTTGGAATATTAGGCGGATTGGGGTTTGTTTTTGGCATTCTATTCGGTCGTTTGACCTCTGAAGGCGTGATAACTTTTGTGTTGGTTCTTGTCTGCGCAGCGACATAGTCCGCAGAAAACAAGACGAGAATTGATGTAAAGATTAGGTAAATTTTTATATACATACTATTTGTTAATTTTTTTTTATCAACCTATTAGGAGCTTCGTACATAATAGGTTTTTTCACTTCTCATTTTTCGAATGGCTTGTACCCATCCCTATTGTTTACGATGGGCTGCACCCATCGCTATTATATGTCGTGCTTTCAGCGCTTTTTTCATTCCTTCACTTTATCTATCCACCCATTCTTAAATCCCGCTTTTTTTAAACCTGCCACAATGTACGGATTTTTTTTCATTAATTTCCATACAAATTGCGAGCGGTAATTTTCGATTTGAATGATAATGGGACCTTGATCAATGCCGAGATAATCTTTATCAATCCAGCCATTTGAGCTTTGAGCTAATCTATGAGACGGCTCATTGCTCAAAGCTAATGGCTCATAGCTAAAGGTTGCATTATACGCATCTTTAAAACCGTATTCTGTTACCAATGTGCCGTAATATTTATTCCACATATTTTCTAAAGTAGGTAAACAAATTTCTGGAGCAAATGGCAAAGAACCAGCAACAGCAGTTGGCGCAATAGTGCCATCGTCAACTATTTGCGTTGATGCTGCACCGCGGGCAGAATAACCCATAAATTTGCGTTGAATGGTATAAGAAGTGTCTCTACCATTCTTTAACTCTTTCATTTCTTCATTTCTTAATTTATCACCTGGTCCATCGCAAGCGGTTAAACCCCATTCATTCGCGCTGTAATTCGAATATTTCTTTGGATTCGCTATGCAATAAGCGCGATTAGCCAAAGTTGCGCGTCTCGAATTTTCGAAATAATCAATGCCTTTGGCGTGCATAAAACTATCTTGAATACCTTTGAAATCGATATACATTTGGCTATATTGATGTCCGAACAAAGGATCGAAATTCACATGCTCTTGTCCGTAAAACGTATCCCATTTGTATGGTTTACACCAACGTTGCCATGCACTTGCATCAATCGGGTGTGTCGGGGAACCGATAGCCATAATCAATAAAACCATCGCTTCGTTATAACCAATCCACTGTGCATCTAAAAACCCTTTTTCAGGATGATAACCCATCGAAAGATTCCGATTTTTGTTTTGAAACCAATCCCATTCAACACGTCTATACAATTTTTCAGCGACATCCCGAATTGCTATTTCGGTCGCATTGTTGCTGTCGAAATAACTCATTACCGAAAGTACGCCTGCCATGAGTAAACCTGTGTCGATGGTAGAAAGTTCTACATCTTTGTAGCGAAAACCATTTTCGTGGTCAAGAAAATGGTAAAAAAATCCGTGAAAACCTGTAACGCCTGAAGCTGCTGCACCTTGTGGTGTATTCAAAAGAAATTGCAAAGTTTTTAAAAAACGCTCTGCCGCTTGATTGCGCGTAACATAATGTCGTTCGGCACCAATACAATAGGTAGTTAAACCAAAACCTGTAGCTGCAATGCTCGTAAATTGTCGTGTCGGATGTCTATCGGGCACTTGATAGTTTTTATCAACCAATTCCCAAAACCAATTGAACGTACGGTGTTCTAATTCTTCGAGGGAGAAGGGCTTTGAGCTTTGAGCCGTGAGCAGTGAGCTTCCTAAAGGCAACTTTGTAGTTTTAGGTGGGCTACAATTGGTTAGCGCAACAATAAAAAAAATGAGGTAGTAGATTTTAGGTTGCATATTTAAAAGTTGATAGTTTTTAGTTGTTAGTTGTTAGTTGATGACTTCACAGACTAACAACTAACAATCAACAACTATCTACTATATTAACGTGAGTTATGAATTAACCAATAAGTTTTTTGTTGCAATGGAAGGCTTTCTCTCCAAAAACGCGTAAGCTGATAACGCAGCAAACATTGAAGAAA
>JAYWBA010000291.1:0-22516 GCA_043781915.1 Saprospiraceae bacterium | reverse complement strand
CTTTTTAATTATTATTATCAAACAGGCAACGGTGCTTGGCTCGATAATAAAATTATTTTTTTATCAGGCAGTCCAGAACTCGATGAAATTGCGGGTATTCCAACTGGAAGACTTTCAGGTATTTCTAATCACATGGTGCCAGCATGGTTGAAACGAGGTCAATTACCGAGTTATAAAACCAATTGCATTGAAGATTGGGAAACTAAGCTCGATGCTATTGTGAAAGAAACGTTACCACATAAAATGGCGCTTATTTCGGGTATTCCGCCTTGGGTGCAAATGTATTATGAGCGTTTATTGGATGTAACTGGTAAGAAAACAATTCTCGATATTTTTCCTGAATTTAGTGTTTTTGTATATGGCGGAGTAAATTTCGCACCCTATAAAGCAACGCTCGATAAATTAGTAGGCGCGCAGATAGATTCTGTTGAAATGTATCCAGCATCAGAAGGATTTATTGCTTTTCAAACCGATAGAGATGATCCTTCGCTTTGGTTGAATGTGGATTCCGGCATCTTTTACGAATTTGTTCCAGCCAATGAAATTTTTAATGCTCAACCGACGCGATTAACATTGGGCGAAGTTGAAATAGGCGTAAATTACGCCATCATCATCAATAATAATGCAGGTTTATGGGGATACAATATTGGCGATACCGTTATGTTTACATCCATAAATCCGTATAAATTGGTTGTGAGCGGAAGAATTAAGCATTTTATTTCTGCTTTTGGCGAACATGTTATTTCGAAAGAAGTGGAAGCTGCCATGACAGAAACGGTCAAAAAGCACAACGCTTCAGTCGTAGAATTTCATGTTGCACCGCAAGTTGTGCCGCTCGACGGCGGTGCGGCGTATCACGAATGGTTTATTGAGTTTGAAACCCCGCCACATGATTTAAAAATTTTCGCTCAAGATTTAGACGCCGAAATGGTTAAACAAAATATTTATTACGATGACCTCATTGCTGGTAAAATTCTTCGACCTTTGGTTATAACAACATTACCCAAAAACACGTTCATAGAATATATGCGCACACAAGGCAAATTGGGCGGGCAAAATAAAGTACCCAGACTTTCGAACGACCGTTCATTAGCATCAAAGCTATCACTTTGAGGCTAATGAAGTTCACTTTTCATTTTTCACTTTTAATTTTTATAATGTTCACTTTTGTAAACGGAAAAATAACTCCAAACAAAGAAGCCGTCATTTCGGTTGACGATTTAGCGTTTCATCGCGGATACGGCGTAACCGATTTTTTTTTAGCGCTTGATGGCGTACCCTTATATATCGAACAACATCTGAATAGATTGTTCAAATCGATGAGCGATTTTTATTTAGAAATTCCGTACTCTCGGCAACAACTTACAGAAATAATTCTCGATTTAATTAGACGCTCCGATAGTGATTCACTTTCTATAAAAGTAATCGTTACGGGTGGAAATAGCCCCGATCATTATAATTTAGGTCCGGTGGCGAACTTGGTAATTATTACACGACCCTTTAAATACGTTAATAATTCGGTTGGTTTGAAACTCATGATGTGCAATTACGAGCGCGAACTATACCAAACCAAAACAGTAAACTATGGATTTAGTATTCAACAAATACCCTTACTGAAACGCAAAGGGTTTGATGATTTACTGTATTACAAAGATGGATTTATTTCCGAAAGTGGGCGAAGCAACGTGTTTATTGTGAAAGATGGGGCGCTCTATACATCGAGTATTGGTTCTTTAAAAGGGATCACGCGTGAAAATACAATTCAAGAAGCGCGAGCATTAGGAATTAAGACAATTATAAAACCTATTTCTGTAAATGAAGTTATTTTTGCTGATGAAGTTTTTTTGAGTAGCACAACGCGAACAGTTCATCCTGTTGTTCAGATTGACGAAAACCAATATCCGATTGGTAAAATTTCGTTACAACTGCAAGATGCTTTAGCCCAACGTGCCCAAAAGTATATTGATGCGCATAAAATGGAAGTTAAGGTTATGTAAACTGACAAAACCTCGTAGGTTTTAAAAACCTACGAGGTTTGTATCTCAAAACTCATATCTTTTTAGGCTTAACCCAAGCAACAATTGCTAAAGCTACCCAAATAATATTCACCCACATAGATGGATAAGCACCGTGTGCAAACGTATTGAGTATAAGGCAAATGCTGCCCAGAATGTTTAAAGTAAAATAAGTGATTGAATTGGAGTTCAACTTGCCATACATATTCATGGCATAAGCATACACAACACAAGCTGAGCCGAGCCAGCCTAAAATATCAACAAAAACCATGAAATCGAAATTTTAAAAAGATTTCCCGCCTCTACGAGCAGGGGGGCGATTAAACTATAAAAAATAAAGCACTTATTTGGCAATTTAACCACAAAGCTCACAAAGGTTTACACAAAGTTCACAAAGTGTAAATCAAAACTTGGTGTCCTTTGTGATTTCCTTTGTGAACTTTGTGGTTAAATTACTCTAAAATCTGCGAAAGCCTGCGAAGTCTACGGGAAAATTATTCTACGAGAAAACTAAGCATTCGCGCTCTTTCTTGAACTAAAATACAAATAGCCAAAAGCAGCAATTAAAATAAGCGGCAAAATGTTTATGCTGTGCAATACAGATTGACCTGCAACGAGTTCGACCTGATTAGGCGTTAATGTTGGGCTTGATAATTTTGTAGAGGCAGTTACTGAATCTAATCTCGGTCCTAAAAACATAGATTGAAACGCCCAGTTTCCCAACATGCCAACACCACCCATTATTGACATCCCTAAAGCGCCACTCTGTGGTATTTTTTCTGACACATAACCCAACATGGTGGGCCAGAAAAAACATACGCCACCAGCAAAAACTATGGCTGCTAAATAGAGCATCGGTCCAGTGGTTGAGCTTAGTAAATAAATACCAAGCGTGGCGAGAATAGCAGAGAAGAACAAAATGCCTTCAGGTGCTAATTTATGGATAAGACCTTCACCAGAAAAACGGCCGATTGCCATTAAGCCATTGACTAAAGCTAATATCAATAGAGCATCTGCTCCAGCATTACCGAGTAATTTATCAACCCACTGACCTGTACTTAATTCTGTGTTAGCAGTTAAAAACATACAAGCCGCTAAGAATAAAAACAAAGGCGATAGTACAGCCGCATACATTTGAGGTGTAGTAACACCCGAAGTAACACGCTCTGTTTGAGGGAATGTTTCTTTTAAAAACAAATAGCCATAAATCAAAGTTGGGATAATGATAATAGCGCATTGAATTTGACCCGTAACACCCATATTTGTCATGAATCTTGAAAGAAGCGCGCCAATAACTATTCCTCCAGGAAACCATACGTGAAACTTATTTAACATCGGCACTTTGTTTTCGGAATACATAGTTGCGATGAGTGGATTACAAACCGCTTCAACAGTACCATTGGCAAAACCAATTAAAAAAGTTGAAATAAAGAGCGTCCAGAATCCGCCTGCGAAAATAGTCATCAGTAAGCCCAATAAATGCGCCACAAAAGCCAAAAGCATAAAACGGCGCATGCCGAGTAAATCGACGAAAAACCCACCGAGTGTAGTTGCCAACGGAAAACCAAAAAATGCCATACTGGTAATCCAACCCAATTCGGTATTGCTTAAATTGTATTGAACGCCAAGTTGACCTAAAATACCAGCACGAATACCAAAAGTGAGCGATGTAACAAGAAGTGATACGCAGGATGCGATAAAGAGTTTATCGCGGTTAATGTTTAAAGCTGCCATAATTTTTTTGAAAAGATTGGTGTATAAATAAAAAAAACAAAGTTGGTGTAAAACTAAGCGTAATGATACAAAATTTCCATGACAATATTACCACGGCTGTATGTTGTAGAATGTTCAGCTAAATTTATTTCTTTGAATCCGACGGAACGATACAAATTTATAGCGGGTTCTAAAACAGTATTCGATTCTAAAAAAACGCGGTGCGCTTTCATCTTTTCTGCTTCATTAAGGGCGTGAATCATCAAAAGCCTACCAATTTTTTTTCCGCGTGATTCAGGAGAGACAGCCATTTTCGCAATTTCGAAACCATTTTTGCCGCAATTGACTAAAGCAACCGTACCTAAAATTTGTTTTGTTTCGGTATCAAGTGCAAAAAATATTCTGCCGCCTTCATCCAAAATGAACTTTTCTGGATCGTCTAAAACTTCAATATCGTGGGCTTCTAAAACGAAGTGCAGTTTTATCCATTCTTCATTGAGTAGCTTGAAATCTTTGCCATATTCCTGTTTATAATCTATAATCTCTATCATCTATTAGTTTTGACCACGATTCAACTGATTTAAAGATTTTCGTATTCATTTAGCTAAAGCTAAATTCGTCGATAATTGAAACGCGGATGACACGGATTTAGCGGATTTACACAGATTTTTTAATCTTTAAAATTCCAAAGTAATAAGAAATCCGTGTTCATCCGCTAAATCCGCTAAATCCGTTTCCATTGATAAGCATTTTAGCTTTAGCTAAATAATTACAGATATTCCAGATTTTAAATCTTGTTAATCCTATAATCCGTTTAATCTTGGTCAAAATTATATTTTTTGTAGAGAATTTTATATCAATTGATAAAAATAAATTTCATTTCTAATTATCCGACTAAAATATGCGCCATTACCCCGCCAATCGCTGCGAATTAAATCTGGGATTACTTTTGTACAATCTATATTTTCTATAAAAATAGAGCCAAGCCAATCCGATGATAATTACGCCCAAAATAGAAATTGTGTAGGCAAACATAATAAAAAATGTGAGCCACGACATTTCACTTTCGCCAAAATTTCTGAAGAGCAACACTGCAATACTGCCCAGATAGCCAAATGCATCGGCAATATACATTAAAAAACCAACGTTGCCAGGTTCTCTGAAAGTTGCCATCATTCTATCGAAAATAAGGCTTTGAAAAAGTAAATAGCACAAGTAAAGGCTAAAGCCAATCCAAATCATCCAGAACATGGGTGAAATGAGTTTATAATCGAAGAGCAAGGTAGAAATGCCAATGCCGATAGTGCCAAATATTATTAAAGCATGATTTACCCAAAGGGCTGTTACATTGCGCTTAATGAAAATTAAACTCGCAACAAAAACTAAAACACCAAAAGCAATGGGCAATTCTGTTTTTGTGAGTACAGAAGCATTATTTTTAAACCCTAACTCATTCCAAATATCAACAATAAAATTATCTCTAAAATCTCTGAACGCTGAAAGTATCAAATAGAAAAGCGTTAATAAAACTATTCCACCCCAATGCCGCTTAAAAACGGCGCTTCGTTCAGCGCTCGTCATTGGAGAGCGCTTTGACCGCGCTTTTACATCTTCTTTAGTCGGATTAGGAATTTTAGATAGCATCCAAACTGAAATACATAATGGTACGGCAAAAATTCCTGCAACATAGAAAGGCATATTAAACTGTGAAACGCCAAAGCTATCCATTATCCATAAGCCTATTGATTTGACAACACCTGAAGCAATAATAAAACTGGTTGATAAGCAAGCACCCAATAATTCTGTTAATTTCCTGCCTTCCAGATAAGAAAACACAATCCCCCAAATGAGACCAAGCGGTAAACCATTGAAGAACATACAAATAATATTATAAGGCGGCGGAACAACGGCAAAAGCCAAAAGAGACAGACCTGCAAAACTCATTAAAGCTAATATGCCATTAATTCGCTGATGCTTTTTGAGTTGAGAGATATAAACAATGCCAAAGAATTTTGAACAAGCATAGCCCAAAACTTGGGCAATAACTAAGAGTATTTTGTACGAAACAGCGTAATATTTGAAACCTTCAAAAGTTGCTGCTGTGAAAGGTTTTCTGAAGGCAAACATACAGAAGTAAGCACTAAAAGTAGCCACAATCGTCCAGAAAACGAAAAAAGAGCCGTTTTTCTCTAATCTTTCTTTTAAATTGGTTTCCATACACTTTTAAAGTTGGGTATTAATTCGTTTTAATACCGACAAATCTAATAGATAAGTCCCAATTATTTGCGTTTATAATAAAAAATTTTCTGTTCATTAGCAGCCGCAATTTCAGTAGAGGTTAAAAAACCAGTGGCATTATAATTCCATCCAATCGCTTCGCCTTGCACTTCGGGAGTGTAAGGAATAAGTAAAGGTTTGCGTTTCAGCATAGCGATGAGATCTTCGTTCAAGAAACGTTTCCAATAAAATATTTGTGTATAGTTTTTTATTAAAATTTCGTCTCCTTTGGGTGAAATATCTCCCGCTGTGGCTAAGTAGATGGGTAATGATGTTATATATTTTACTGTCGTAGTTTTATTAGCGATTTGAGGATAAGGTAAAATAAAAACTTGACTCGAATCGCCTTTAGTAACGATAAACAAATCTTTTGTTTTAGGGTCAAGCATTAGAGTTTCAGCATTGTATATTTTTTCATCTGGGTAGTTGAAATAAATAATATCCGCATCAATCATAATTCTTGATACACCATCTTGAATTGTGGGCTCTTCAATTCGATAAATGGCTTTAACGGGATATTTAGTATTATTATCGCCTATTTCGCCCACATATACATACGTTTTCGTTGAATCTGGCCCAGCTCCAACACAAATATCCTCCCAATCGCGATTATAAGCATTGTTAATTCGAACTGTTAGAAGCGTGTTGCCGAGGCTATCAATTAAAAAAATATCGTTTGGATTGCCACTATCGTTATGTACCCAATAACCGCCTTTATTTTTTTTGCTGGCTGCTATACCCGATAACTCTGGAATCGATTTATCTTGCACAACCCCTGTTTGTTTTTGTTTTTCGAAATCTGTACAAGTTATTAAAGTATCATAATTATTTTCTGTAAAATATGAACCTACCGTTTCCATGCCAAGACTATCGAACAATAGGCTTGTTGAAAATCGACAATTCCAAAAATTAAGAAAGAGAACGAATGCTAAAAACATGAAAATCTTTTTCATTAAAGAAAAATAGCGGGGTAGGGTGATGCTGGAAAGTTGCAAAGGTAAGGGTTTTTAAAAAGCTAAATGCAGTTTCATATTCATTTTTACGCGATTTAACTCAAAGGGTTCTGATTTTAACTTTTTTTGATTTGAACAAGGCACTCAATTTTTATTTAAACCATGTTCTGGAACAAAAATTATTTTTCAAAAATGAAATTGAAAATCTAAATTGTTACTGAATTTTACACAATTAATTGTGTAAAATTCAGTAACAATTATCGTGAACAATTTTAAAAAATAAAAATAAAAAAATGAATGCTGATAAAGTATAGACCCAACAGGACGTCTCTACGTGTTTATCGCTCTTGTTTGTTTGACAATCGCGATGTAGAGAAGCGATTTTAGCAGCGCTACAAAAAAAGAGACAACATAAGTTGCCTCAATTAAATATTAAACAAAAAAGCAACTTAATCACGGATCACATACGTGTCCAATAAGGTTCATTCTTCTGGCATTTAGCCGCGAACCATCGCCGCTCTACTTAATATTCATCTTCATTAAAAAGAAAATCATCCTTGCGCGGGTAATCGGGCCAAATATCTTCTATGCTCTCGTAAAGTTCATTTTCTTCATCGAGCGCTTGCAGATTTTCAACCACTTCTCTCGGCGATCCCCAACGAATAGCATAGTCAATAAGTTCATCGCGTGTTGCAGGCCAAGGTGCCTCTTCTAAATATGATGCTAATTCGAGTGTCCAATACATGTTAAAAGGTTTATGACTTAAAAAATTATTTTAAATAGCTTTGAGCTGCTATTAGCTTTGAGCTTTGAGCCTTCTCGTAGGTCAGCTCAAAGCTCAAAGCTCATGGCTAAAGTATAAGCATGGCGTCACCATAGCTGTAAAAACGGTATTTTTCTTTCATGGCTAACGTGTAGGCTTCTGAAATAAGTTCGAAACCACCAAAAGCACACGTTAAAACATATAAACTCGATTTAGGCAGATGAAAGTTAGTTATTAACGCATCATTGATTAAAAAATCGTGTGGGGGGTAAATAAATTTATTCGACCAACCTTCTGCGCCTTTTAAAGTACCTCCTGCTGTTACTGCCGATTCAATAGAACGCACGACGGTTGTGCCTATTGCACAAACGCGCTTTCCTTTTTCTTTGGCTTTATTAACAATATCTGCTTGATCTTGCGTGATTTTAAAATATTCGGCTTCCATTTTGTGCTTTGATAAATCTTCTACATCAATCTGCCTAAAAGTACCCAAACCAACGTGTAAAGTTATATCAGCAAAATCTACGCCTTTCAGTTCGAAACGCTTAATCAATTCGCGACTGAAGTGTAAACCCGCCGTTGGAGCTGCTACAGCACCCATTTCTTTAGCATACACTGTTTGATAGCGTTCAGCATCGTCTTCATCGGCTTCGCGGTCAATATATTTTGGTAATGGCGTCTGACCTAATACTTCCAATTCTTTATTAAATTCTTCGTCAGTACCATCGTATATAAAACGTATAGTTCTACCACGCGAAGTCGTATTATCTACAACTTCTGCTACCAATAAATCATTGCCTTGTTTATCTTCGAAATACAATTTATTTCCTACGCGAATTTTGCGCGCAGGATCAACTAAAACATCCCACAAGCGGGCATCGCGATTAAGCTCGCGCAATAAAAAAACTTCGATGAGCGAACCCGTTTTTTCTTTTTTGCCAAACATTCTGGCAGGAAAAACTTTAGTGTTGTTCCGAATCATTATGTCTCCTTCGACGAAATAATTCAGCACATCTTTGAAGATTTTGTGCTCAATTTTTCCCGTTTTGCGATCAACAACCATCAATCGGCTTTCGTCGCGATTTTTTACGGGGTGTTGTGCAATTAATTTTTCATCGATTTCAAAATCAAAGAAAGATAACTTAGTTCTAACGCTCATGCAGTAATATATTTATAACCTAATCGTCTGATTTTCAATTCAATAGCTTTTAAACTATTAAATTGAGATGAAAAGGCTCGCAAAATTAATTTTTTTATTTAAAATTGCTACTAAAATTCTTTTTTTAACACTTTTATTTAACGCTGTTTATAGACGTATAAATAGTGATTTGGTTACGTAAATAAAATTTAGTAGTTAAAAAACCTTATTTGGTCGAAAATAGTTTCACTATATGAGTAAATACGTTTAATTTACACAAAAATTTTAAATTCTCTCAACTGAACTATAGCCGTGCAAATAATAAAAGAAAGTTTTTTGCAAGCCTTCGATCAGCTTCGCGCAAACAAATTGCGGAGCTTCCTTTCATTATTAGGGGTAATGGTCGGCATATTTTGCATTATGGCGGTTAAATCTGCTATCGACTCTTTAGAAGATAACGTTAGAGGCAGTGTCAATAAATTGGGCAGCGATGTTTTATACGTCGCGAAATTTTCATGGGGTGAAGACCCTGGTGATAATTACTGGAAATATGCGCGCCGCCCAAATCCTGTTTTATCGGATTATAAAGCCTGTAAAGTGAATGTAAAAACAGCAGATTTGGTGGCATTCTCAACTTTTATCGGTCCAAAAACGGTTAAATACGAACGCAACAGTGTTGAACGCGCTTTTGGCGTTGCCGTCACAGAAGAATATGACCGACTTCATAATTTAGAATATTATGAAGGACGTTTTTTTACACCCTCAGAATATAATTTAGGTCTTAAAAAAATTATTTTAGGCTATAAAGTATCGAATTTACTTTTTGGTGAAAATAATTCTGCCATCGGCAAAGAAGTAATGGTATTGGGTCAACGGATGGAAGTAGTGGGTGTTTTGAAGGAATCGGGTAAAGATTTACTCAAAATTTTTAATTACGATAATGCCCTTCTCATTGGAATTGAAACAGCACGTATAGTTACAAATATTAAACCCAATAGCCCTTTTTCTGGTAATGTACAAGTTAGAGCTGCAGCAGGGATATCTGAAAAAAGTTTTCGCGACGATGTTACTGTCGCTTTACGCAAAACACATGCTTTAAAACCAACTCAATCTGATGATTTTTCGGTTAACTCTATGTCAATACTAACGGATGCGCTTAATAGTTTATTCAGTGCTCTGAACATCGTTGGTTGGGTAATTGGCGGTTTTGCGCTTTTGGTAGGTATGTTTAGCGTAGCCAATATTATTTTTGTTTCCGTTAAAGAACGCACGCCGATTATTGGCATTAAAAAAGCACTTGGCGCAAAACAGTATGAAATTTTGTTGGAGTTTTTAATTGAATCGGTTGTGCTTTGTCTCGTTGGCGGATTTATGGGGCTTGGATTGGTATTTGGTGTCATGAAAATAGTGTCTCTGACCAGTGCCTTCGCCATTTATGTGTCGTGGTCAAATGCCATTTTTACTTTTGTACTCTCTGTTATTGTAGGTGTTGTAGCGGGTATTCTTCCTGCTTTGCAAGCTGCCAGAATGGATCCTGTCGCTGCAATTCGCGCTTAATAAAAACCTCGTAGGTTTTTAAAACCTACGAGGTTTTTGCTATCTTGACACCTGATACCTGGCTCCCGATTCCTTCGAATTATATTCCCAATCTCTGAATTTAGCGGAATAATTGAAAATATATTTCAGAATAGCACCGTCCGTTGCAGAAAGCGCTTTATTGCGGCGTTCAAAAACGCGGTTAATGGTTTCGCAGGCTTTATAAAAGTCGTAGGTTTCTAAACCATCTTTTCCGCCCCAACTGAATGAAGGCACAAAATTAGGCGGATAACCATTGCCAAAAATATTACAACTCACACCCACAACTGTTCCTGTATTAAACATGGTATTGATGCCACATTTAGAATGGTCGCCCATGATGAGACCCAAAAATTGCATATCCGTTTTTATCATAGCTTGCGCCGTATAATCCCAGAGTTTGACGTTATCGTAATTGTTTTTTAAATTACTGGTGTTAGAATCAGCACCAAAGTTACACCATTCGCCAATCACGGAATCACCGAGAAAACCATCGTGTGCTTTGTTCGAATTACCCCAAACCACGACGGATTTTATTTCGCCACCCATTTTAGAGCCTGGTCCGATTGAAGTAGTACCATACACTTTAGCACCCATTTTCAAAACAGATTTTGTACCTAATGAAAACGCGCCGCGAATAACACAACCTTCCATCACTTCAGCACCTTTGCCGATATAAATCGGACCCGATTCAGCATTCAAAATAGCGTGATTGACAATAGCGCCAGGTTCTAAAAAAATATTTTTCAAGTCTCCACTCACCCTATTTGAATTATTCAGTGGAGCGGATATTCTGCCCTGTGTTATCAATTCAAAATCGGAACGAAGGGCTTTTTCATTCAATGTTATGATATCCCAAACATTTTTTATTTCATCGAACGCTACATCAGGCATTTCAAACCCATCTATCTCTTTCGTATCGTTTTCTTCAACCAAACGATAAAGCTCTTTCTGATTGATACGCGCAGCTACAAAGTCGCCATTTTTTAAAATGGCTTGGTTATCCTGCAAATTTTCAATGCGCGCGCACAAATCGGCATTGGGAAGAATACTTCCGTTAATGATGTAATTAATAGTTTCGATGGCAATCGGATAAGTATCGTTTAAATATTCTTGCGTTATGTACGATACTTTACCGTCCATCATGCAAGCCCATTTATCACTAATGGTGAGAATACCTACGCGCAATTCAGACACAGGGCGTGTATAGACTAAAGGTAATAGTCTATCGCGATGTTCGGGATCGAAAAGAATAATATTCTTCATGAGTTTTCCGTATTAAAAGGTTAAAAATTGCTTTCAGAAATAAAATCGGAACGCTTGTTTGCTAAATAACTAACGTTTGAAAATGTGATTTCGTTTGCTTGTATAGCCCATAAAATTCATTTTTAAGTATTATTTCTAAAATATGCCTATGTTTCTAAATTTTATTTGGAAATATTTTTAAAAACAACAAAAAAAGCGACTAACCTAATATAGGAGAGTCGCTTTTATGTTTTATAATTTATCTTAAAACTCGAATTTAAGTAGTTGGTGTATCAGAATGCGTGAGATGTTTTATTTCATCTACAACACTATCTGCTACGTGTTTTATTTCTCCCAAAATCGAATGCTCCGCAACTACTTCAGGTGTTTCAACCACTGAAGCAATGTGTTCTGCAACTACTTTAGGTGTTTCAACCACTGGAGCAACGTGTTCTGCAACAACTTTAGGTGTTTCAACCGCTGGAGCAACATGTTCTGCAACTACTTCATGTGTTTCAACCACTGGAGCAACGTGTTCAGTTACAACTTCATGTGTTTCAACCACTGGAGCAACATGTGCAGTTGCAACTTCGTGTGTTTCAACCACTGGTGCAATGTGCTCAGTTACAACTTCAGGTGTTTCAACCACTGGTGCAACATGCTCGACAACAACTTCTGTGTGAGTTGTTTCGGTAGTAGCAGTTACTGGAGCTGTCGCTTTTTCCGCTTTTTTCGTATCGCGCATTTTCTGGTATGCCATTTTGCTTTCAACGTCGTTTTGCGTTTTAATCATATCAGCCAACTTGGCTTCTTTATTTTTAATACGCTCAACAATCATATTGATTTTAGCAAGACGAATTTGTTGTTCGAGCTGACCTTGTGATTGGTCTGCGCGTTTTTGCTCATATACCAAATCTTGTTTATCACGATTAATGCCTTGTTGCATTTTCTGAATAACGCCAGCCAAGCCTTCCATGCGGTTTTCTAAGCGCTCAGAAGTATTTGCGCTTTCAGCCACACCGAATTTAGTCTGCTTAATTTTTTTAAATAAGCCATCCAATCTATCCCAAACCTGATTGCCATGGTCTCTCGTCATTTTTTGTTCTTTGTAGAAAGCTTGCGTATTACGAAGCATATCAAAAATTTGCGGGAAACGCAGAATACCTTCTTGTATTTTGGTTTCTATCTCGTCCAATTTACTCGTGAGTGCCGAGTAAGCTATTTTACTTTTTTCTTCAAATTCACCAGAAAGTGCAGTGCGTGATTCTTTCAATTTCGTGAAAAGAACGTTCGTGGTTTCGCGCAATTGATCGGCGTGGTCACGGGTTAAATTTTTATCTCGAACGTTATCTTGTACCTTCGACCAAAAGTTTTTAAGCGAATCCCAAAGTGCACCACTGTATTTCGTCATATTATTGACATTGTCAGCAATACTTGCAAGTTCCGACTTATACGCTTCATGCAATTTTGATGACAGCACCATAAAATGCCATTCAGCTTGTAAGCGCGAAATTAATTCCGGATTTTCTGGTTTCAAATCGGGTGAAAGTAGCCCTTTCGCTACACTGAGTTCCTCAGTAGCGTGTTGAAAACCTTCAGGGAAGGCGACTTCTTGATTGTCGCGCCACTTATCGTTCATAAGTTGAACAAACTCAGGCGTAGTAATTTCTTCTGGAAATATCCAAGACTCCACCGAATTTGATTCGGGTTTAAGTTGCATTGCAAAAAGTAAACGCTTCTCGTCGTTATTCTTAGCCCAAAATACTGCTTTCGTCTTCATTAACTGCATTGTTGAATCGTTAGTTACTATAATTTTACTCTCAGAGAAAGTTTAGACAGCCTCTTTCATTTACCAAAATAAATGTGCAAATTACTTGCCATAAATTTTGCGTAAATGTAATAGAGATTTTGATTAATTCAAACTTTAAAAGCGTGTTGTAGCTAAGTTTTAGACAAATGTATGATGTTATTGATTTGGATTTTTAATATTTAGTATAATGGCATTGAATTTGCAAATATTAAATTTTGCTATGTGACAGATGTTTTATCATATACTTTCTAAAATGCGTTACATTTGCCTAACCATATTATTTCTTATCGGTTTCATCAGTTCGATTAAGAGTCAGACTGAAACAGGCTTAGTATTCAACGATATTACCCCGAACTTTGAGGCATTAACATTGGATCATGAGCCTGCTTTAGATAGCTCAAAGCTCACGGCTCAAAGCTCAAAGCTTGCGGCGGCTTGCTCAATTAGAATCAATTCAGCTACGCCTTCATCTTGTTCACCTCAGACAAATACTTATTATTTAGCGGTATCTGTTACATATTCAGGTGCACCAAGTGGAGCGCTTTTTATTAATGGACAATCGTTTACACCTGCAGGAACAAATGGAACTGAAACTTTTGTAATGACTGCACTTCCATCAAATGGCACCGCTAATATTTCAGTTACGGCTTTCTTTGCTAATAATGTTGCTTGTACGGCTCTTTTAGTGAATGCTTACAATGCGCCAGCCAGTTGTTCAGCTAATGCATGTGCTGCGCCGGATGGTACTAATTGGGTCAGTATTGCTAACGCGAACAATCCACCAGATGGTGCCGCTTACAGTAGCGTTGTTAATGGATCAACAATCGTTCATAACGACCCAAACCAAATTGGAAGAGGCTCTGTCCCTTATATTTATTACATCCGAGACGGTTTTGTAAATTACCAAGAATATCTTGATTTTTTAAATGCAGCTGACCCTAATAATACTAAAAGTTTGGGAACGGGATTAATTACTAATAATTTATTGCAAAATTCAGGTGGTGTTTGGTCTATAAAACCTACCATTTCAAATTGCTATCAGTCCCTAACTGCTGCACAATTGAAAACGATGGCAATTCACTATGTTTCTTACAATCAAGCGGCACGTTTTTGTAATTGGAAAGCCACAGGAGATATTAATAAAGGTGCCTATACTTTTGCAAGTACAACGAATGGTAATGCTAATATCACCAATATAGATTACACATATACAGGCATTAGACTTGCCAATGAAGATGAATATTATAAGGCGACTTATTGGGACGATGTGAATTCAACTTGGCGTTTGTATGGTACTTCTATTTTGGATGCCAATGGATTGCCTTATAAATCGGGCGTTACTACAAGCGGTTTATATACGGTGGCATACGGTGAAGTGTACGGTTCAACAGCTTGTGATTTTGAAGAAAAAGTGGCGCGACAAGGTGGGCAAAGTTTGGGCGGTATTTATATGAATGTTGGCGGATTTCACGACTTTATTAATCCACGTACAGCCACGTATCCGCTCACTACGCTGGCTATCCGCCCAGATAATGAATTTGCTACAGAAGCAGGCATGCGAAGTTCATGGTATAATGGTGGATTAAATAGTGCATCTACTTTTTTTCCAAGTCCGTCGTTTAGGCTTGTATCTCAAGTAAGACCTTGCTCAAATTGTTCCATTGCTTTTACGAGTATTAAAGTGGATTCAGCAACGTGTACAAACGGTGCATCGAACAACGATGCAGCTATTACGCTGAACAATATATCTGGTGCGGCAAAATATAGTTATAATACAACTGGAAAAACTGGATTGTACGCAACAAATGCGACTGCCTTTTCTGGCGCAAATCTTGTTATTGGTGGTTTACCCAATCCTGCTGTTTCAACGACGTATTTTATCAGAATATTTTCTGGTGATACAACTTGTTTTAGAGATACTTTTGCTACCGTTTATCACACGCGATGCTTTGTGACTCCTCTACCAACCAATCCATGTACTAATGCTGTTGATCGAATAGGTGGAAAAGTTTTTAACGATTATAACGAAAATGGAATAATCGACCCCATCGAGGCAGGACAAGAGGGTATTGTTGTGAATATTTACAACCAAATAAATGCTTTAGTGGGTTCAACTACTACAGATAATTATGGCGATTGGTTTATTAATAATTTAAGTTTTGCGACAGGCAATAAATATCGGGTCGAGTTTTCTATACCCGCTTCGTTATCATCAATAGGTTTACAAAAAGCGGCTAAAGGCTCGGGGAATAAATCAGATATTCAATTTATTACTGCGCCGACGTGTGGTGCAAATTTTGGCGTTAACTTCCCTATTAATTATTGTGAATCTAATCCACAGATTGCGACACCGTGTTATATTAATGGCAACCCTTTATTATCAGGTGCTAATATGGCAACAGATAATGTTTTAATCAGTTTTGCTTTTAATTCTAACACAGAATTCCCCCCTATGACATCCTTAGCTGTTGCTAACCAAGTTGGAACAACTTGGGGTATTGCCTATCAACGAGAATCAAAATATATATTTACATCTGCGTTTATAAAAAGACATTCTGGTTTAGGTCCCAGTGGCATTTCTGCTATTTACAAAATTGACAAAAACACAAGCGCTGTTTCAACGTTGGTCAAACTTTCCGATATTGGCATTAATGTAGGCGTCGATCCGCACAATGATTTACCCAATAATAAAAGTACCCCTTCTTACGACTCACTAACCTTCCCTTTGGTTGGAAAAATTGGTATGGGTTCCATCACGCTTTCTGACGATGGGAAATATTTATTTGTGGCTAATCTTTTCCAGAAAAAAATTCACAAAATCTTTATCGATAATCCTGCTCGAACACCTACTTCGGCGGATGTTACTTCATACAATATTCCTTTAACTGATTCTCCGAATGGTGACGGATTCCCATTTGCGCTTAAATTTTATAAAGGTAAATTATATGTAGGGGTAACATCCACGGCTGAAACTTCTCAAAATATCAATGATTTAAACGGCTATGTTTATAGTCTGGATGTATCAACAGGTACTTTTAATAAAGTGTTGACAATTCCATTCAACTATCAGAGAGGTTACCCTGATGTACAACTAAAGAACGTTAAAAGTTGGTTTCCTTGGATTAGCTCGACTGACTCAAGCAAATATATAAAAGGTGCAAGTTACACTGTTTATCCACAACCCTTACTTTCAGCCATCGACTTCGATGTAGATGGATCAATGGTTCTGGATGTAATGGATAAAATGGGTAATCAGCTCGGAAATAATAATTATTGGCCCACAAAAAAGCAACAATTTAGCACTTCTACAGTCGCGGGCGGTAATATACTCAGGGCACAACCGAATGGATCGGTTTGGCTATTGGAAAGTAACGGTACTTCGAATGGTATTTCGACAGCTGGTGTAGGAAGCAATAAAGGACCCGATGGTGGTTTGTATTACTGGGATCAAGAAACAATTTACCATCAGGATTTAACGATGGGTTCCCTCTCTATTTTACCCGGTTCAGGGACATCTTTTTTTAGTGCTATCGATGCAACAAGTATTACGTTGTATTCTGGCGGTTTTCGTTGGTTAAATAATTTGACCGGCGCGCAAGACCATAATACTTTGATTTATAACGGCGCTAATACCAATTTTGGCAAGGCAAACGGTTTAGGAGGTACCGCATTGTTATGTTCAACTGCGCCTATTGAAATTGGCAATTACGTTTGGGAAGATACGGATGGGGATGGTGTTCAAGGCGCTAACGAACCGCCACTTGCCAATATTACAGTGAAGCTCTATAAAATGGATTTAGGTGTGACATCGCTCATAGCCACAACAATAACTGCTTCCGATGGTACCTATTACTTCAAAGATTACAACCAATTGGGAACTGGATATGATACCCTAACGCCTGGCAAAATGTATTTTGTAGTGATTGAAGATGCTAAATTTAATACTGCAACTAGAACTTTAAATGCGAATAGCAAGAACTATAAATTAACAGCTCAAAATTCTTCAGTTGCAAACGCAAACGACCAAAATGATAGTGATGCGTTTTTATCCGCTTTGGGTAAATCGTTTGATGGGTATGCTGTTGACACAATTACCATTCCGTTAGGTGCGAATGGTTATGTCAATCATACTTTAGATTTTGGTTTTGTGCCTTGCCCGACAGCTGTAATTAGTTCTAATGTGCCTTCAAATTTAGTTTGTGTGGGCGGCAATGTCACTTTTACTGCCGTTGTGACTAATCCTTCGAATGGATGTAATCTGCAATGGCAAAGCAGTCCAACGGGGGCTGTTTGGACTAATATTGCCGGTGCGACTAATTCAACTTATACTTCAGCCCAAAATACCAGTTTACATTACCGCGCAACGTTTGTTTGTTCGGGTAATACGTGCTGTAATTAACAAAGAGGAAAGGGCAAAATTAAAGTTTGCTCTTTGCAATCTGCATTTTGCCCTTTGCATTTTGCCCTTTGCTAAAAAAATAATTCTGCCGCAATCAAGTCAGCATGCAATTTCCCATTGTTAGTGAGCATATAAACATCACCTTCAATTTTAACCCAATTATTCGAAATAAAAGGTGTAATATTCTGGATGAAATTTTGAGAACGCTCTTTTCCAAATTTTTCGTAAATTTCGGTCTCAGTACAACCCCACCGCGTCCTTAATCGCGTCATAACGTATTCGTTATATTTATTAGCGGGTGTAAGTACTTCTTTTAGAAACGGCAAAATATCATCGTCAAGACTTTTTATGTACGATACATTGTTTGCTACATTCCACTGCCGACTCGAACCATTGAACGAATGTGCCGATGGACCCACGCCCAAATACCAAGCACCCAACCAATAATTTGAGTTATGTTGAGCGTAAGCCCCGTGGCGTGCAAAATTTGAAATCTCATATTGTTCAAAACCATGCTCTGGCATGAACTGCATCAATAGATTAAAATCGCGCACCATGGTTTCATCTTTAACCGGTGGGAGCTTTTTATTTTCAATAGCATGGTGCAAAGCCGTATTTCCTTCAACCGTTAAAGCGTAACAACTGGCGTGTTCTACATCGAATTGAGCGAGTGTTTCTAAATTTTTTAACCAATCGAGGCTGGAACTTTCGGGTAAGCCGTAAATTAAATCGACAGAAAGATGTTTGAAACCAATTTTTAGCGCATTTTCAATAGATTCGTGCGCTTGCTGGGCATTGTGCGCGCGATTCATCCATTTTAAATCCGTTTCTTTGAACGACTGTACACCAATGCTTAATCTGTTGATGGAAGTTTGTTCAAAAATACTTTTTAAATAATCAGCCGTTAAATCATCGGGATTGGCTTCGATGGTGATTTCGGTTGGCGATTTGGCATTAAAATGCTTATCAATTGTTGAAATAATCTCGTTGAGTTCAAAAGCAGATAAAACCGATGGTGTTCCACCACCAAAATAAATGGTTTCAATGGGTTGGTTTTGTAGATAATCGGCATTTAAAACTAATTCTTTCTCAATTGCACGCACAAGCTCGTCTTTAGTTTTCAAATTGGTTGAAAAATGAAAATTACAATAGGTGCAAGCTTTTTTGCAAAATGGAATATGGATGTAAATGCCTGCCAATTTAGTTGATAGTTGTTAGTTGACAGTTGACAGTTGATCCCTAAAAGTAGGGAACAGTTGACAGTCGTAAATTAAATTGCAAACTGTCAACTGTCAACTAACAACTGTCAACTATTTAGACTTAAATTTGCGCAAAATTAACTATTTGTTGGTTAATAGTTGTTAGTTGATAGTTTTTTCTTTCAATCTACAACTGTCAACTGTCAACTGTCAACTGTCAACTAATTATGCGTCCTATTTTATTCATCGACAGAGATGGAACTTTGATTGTCGAACCCGCAGTAACTTATCAGATTGATGCGCTACACAAGCTCGAATTTTTGCCACAAGTATTTAATTATTTGGGGAAAATTGCTGAAAAAAATATTTACGATTTAGTAATTGTCACCAATCAAGATGGTTTAGGCACAGATTCATTTCCTGAAGCCGATTTTCACCCTACGCACAATAAAATGTTAGAGACCTTTAAAAACGAAAATATTGTTTTTAAAGCCGAACATATTGATAGAACCTTTCAGCACGAAAATGCGCCAACGCGTAAACCTCAAACGGGTTTATTAACTGAATACATCAATAACCCGTTGGTTTATGATTTGCCAAACTCTTTTGTTATCGGCGATAGAATTACAGATATTATTCTTGCCAAAAACTTGGGTTGTAAAGGTATTTTAATTCATCCTGATGCGGAAAATATACTGGCTCAACATCCAGAATTAAAACCCTATTGCGCTTTAACAACGCATCACTGGCGCGATATTTATTACTTTTTTCATAATTTAGGTCGGACAGCGCACATAAAACGCAAAACTAAAGAAACGGATATTGAAATTACCTTGGCTTTAAATGGTAGCGGCGCATCTAAAATATCTACGGGTTTACATTTTTTTGATCACATGTTAGATCAAATTGCGCGGCACAGTCTGTGCGATTTGACCATTATAACCAAAGGTGATTTACACATTGACGAACATCATACGATTGAAGATACAGCTTTGGCACTCGGAGAAGCATTTAAAAAAGCACTCGGCGATAAACGCGGTGTGGAGCGTTACGGTTTTTGCTTACCAATGGATGATGCGCTGGCGCAAGTAGGTATTGATTTTGGAGGAAGACCTTGGTGTGTTTGGAATGTAGAATTTAAGCGTGAACGTGTGGGTGATGTGCCGACTGAAATGTTTTTTCATTTCTTTAAATCTTTTAGCGATACGGCTTTTTGTAATCTAAATATTCAAGCTACAGGCGACAACGAGCATCATAAAATTGAATCTATTTTCAAAGCTTTTGCAAAGGCAATTAAAATGGCTGTTCGATTCGATGAGCGAAATGCGGGAGTGCTACCATCAACAAAAGGGGTTTTATAGGGAATAAGGAAGAGGGAATAATTTTGTTTATCACTTTTTCCCGATTATTCTATTTTTGCGATATGGAAAATAAAAGTCAACTTAATTTTAAAGAAATGGGTGCAGGAGCACCCGTGCTTATTATGCACGGTTTGTTCGGAATGCTCGATAATTGGCAAGCAATTGCTAAAAAACTTTCTGAAAACTACCTGGTGTATTGCATTGACTTACCTAATCATGGTAAATCGCCACACATTGAGGGTGAATTTAATTACGAAATTATGGCTGATATTGTAGCTGAGTTCATCACTTCTGAATGGTTGCACGGTGTTCATCTCATCGGTCATTCAATGGGTGGAAAATTAGCGATGCAAATGGCTTTAGAATATCCTGAATTAATTTCAACGCTTACCGTTATTGATATCGCACCCAAAAAATATATTGGTGATCATTACGCCATTTTCGATGCACTCTTGGCACTCGATTTGAAAACGGTTAAAGATAGAAAACAAGTCGAACATTATTTAATGGCAAAACTGCACGATAATACAACCGTTCAATTTTTAATGAAAGATTTGCACCGTATAACGCAAGATGAAGTTGGGGCGACCCTTGCGGTCGCCCAATTTGAATGGAAAATGAATTTACCTGTTTTGTACAAAAACTACCCAAGTATTTGCGGTGCAATTACAGGTGATCCGTTTTTTAAACCTACTTTGTTTATACGCGGAGAAAAATCGCATTATATTTTGGACGCTGATTTACCACTCATTAAATCTCTATTCCCCTCCGCAAAACTTGAAACTGTTGCCAATGCAGGTCATTGGGTTCATGCCGATAATCAACAGGGTTTGTTGGATGTATTAGTGCCGTTTCTTGACCAAGATTGAAGGGATTTAAGGATTTATACGATAAACAAATCCTGAAATTTTTTTAATCCTTTATTCTGGTCAACTTAGTGGATACAATGCCATATCCTTTCTCCTATATGAATAAACCAAACCTACAATACCAATAAAGAATATAATGGTTGCGATTAATTCGGCTTGTGTGAATGTTAAGCCGAAAGCGTGTAGTTTATCGTTGATGCGGATTTTTTCAATGAAAAAACGTTCGATGCCATTTAAAATGAGGTAGATATAAAATAATGCACCTGGATGACGCAATTTTTTGCGAATAGACCACAAAAACAAACCAATTAAAGCGGCTAAAATAGTTTCATAAAACGGCGTAGGGAAAACAGGTATGTGTAAATGCCGATTATGAATGCCGACAAAACCAAGAATTGGTTCACCCATATCAATCACATTGTGCGGATAATCGAATGACCACATCCATTTGGGCAAAAACCACCAACTTGGTGCTGCTGCTGCATTATCAATTCCCCAATCGCCATCACCTGAAAGTTGGCAGCCAATTCTACCGACTGAATATCCAAAAATTAGTGCGGGTGCAACAGCGTCCATCACATACACTGGATTTACTTTAAGCCATCGTTTAACGAAAATATAGACGAAAATAAATCCGAAAACCAAACCACCATAAATAGCAATGCCACTCGGACTGAAAAGCGTTTGAATGGGCGCGTCTAAAAATTGTTTGACGTTTTCAGCGCTTTCAAAAATGGCGAAAACTTTAGCGCCAATCATGCCAGAAATGGCAGCAATCATTAAAATATCGCCAACGCGTTCGTGCGGATAAGTTTCTTTTAGTTCGCCTTTTTCATTTTTTGTTAAATGTGGCGGATAAACACCCAAGCCTTTTTGGCGGCGCAATTCTAAAAACAAAAAATAGGCAGATACAAAGAAAGCGAGCGCTAAAAATGTTCCGAACATTTGAAAGTAACGGAAAAAATTATCGACATTGGTGCCAAAAATATCGTGGAATAAATAAGAAAGATTCGGATACATCAGTGAGCTTGTTTAAATTTCTCATCGCAAAACTAAGGTGTTTAATCCGATTATTGATTAAAGCTGCGTATTTTCTATTTTATTTAACGTGAGTTATGAATTAACCAATAAGTTTTTTGTTGCAATGGAAGGCTTTCTCTCCAAAAACGCGTAAGCTGATAACGCAGCAAACATTGAAG
>JAYWBA010000290.1:0-49680 GCA_043781915.1 Saprospiraceae bacterium | reverse complement strand
CATTAATAATGAGTTCTTTTTCCAATGCACTATTTTTGCTTAGTAGTGCCCGAACAATTGTCAAGATCTTTTAAACTACGCATTAAAAGTTAATACGCGTACTCTTGTAAATTAAGTTGATAATAGGTACATAAGTAATAGATTACAACTGTACTGTCAGTTGTTAGTATAAGGCAGATGATTTTCTATCAACTAAAAATCATCAACTAACAACTAAAATTACTTTGCTTTTGCTGAGTGAAGAGATAGGGATTAACTGGAAAGAATAACTCGAATTTATAGAATTATATGAATTTAAAGAATTCTGCTAATTTTAAAAATTCTATTAATTCGAGTTTTCTTTTAATTTGATGAAAGACACCAAAAGCTTTTTTAGGCACTTCAGCATAACAAAACAGACATAAGTGTTCTACAAAAGTTATATTAACACTTTAAGCAAGCTACAAATCAGGGTATTGCAACGAACACACCTAACGATTTATAAATTGATTATTTCTTCTTCTTATGACGATTCTTTCTTAGACGCTTCTTGCGTTTGTGGGTTGCTATTTTATGGCGTTTACGTTTCTTTCCGCTCGGCATACTATTTTTGTTGAAATTTTATATGATGAAATTTATTTTTCTTATTCGTTAAAACCTCAATTTACGAAGTTTTTTCTAAAAGTTTGCAAAATTACACCCTTTTACTGAAATAACTAACAGTATTCTAAAAAAAAAGAATTAAACGCGAATTTTAGGAATTTAAAAAATGTGAAGAATTAAAAAGCAACAGCAGAATTTTCAAGGTTAGTAATATTCGCGTTAATTTTCATCATAAAGAAATAAAGAATCAAAATTTTACAAAAATTTTGAACGGATTTTATTTTTTCATAAGGAAACCTTTAATATTATAGCTAAATTAGCGGTACTTTTCAATACTTATCAAAAAATCAATAAACACCATGGAAGAAGATAAACTTTCAACTGAGCTAGAAGAGGTTTCAAAAGTCGATATTATTCCTTCGAAGATTGACGGACCCAAAATGGTTAAAAAAAAGAAGACCAGTCGCACTGCTGAAACGATGTTTCGGACAACATTAGGAAATCATATTCGATTGAGTGAAATGGCTGACCATAAGGCGCGTTTGATGGTATCCATTAATTCGATTATTATTTCAGTTATGACTTCTTTTTTGGTGCATGAATATGCTTCCAATCCTAAATTATTGTTCCCAATTGGTGTTTTAGTAGCTGTCTGCTTGCTTACTATAACCTTTGCGTTACTTTCAACTAAACCTTCAGTGAAACACAAAAGCAACAATTCCACCGATAAAATTGATCTTTTGTTTTTTGGCGATTATATATCCCTTTCAAAAGAGGAATATAAAACTGCTATGAAAAACATGATTACAGATAGTTCACTCATGAGCGAAGGTTTAATTGAAAACATATACGCACAAGGTATAATTATTGACCATAAATTTCGGCTTTTGAGCTACGCCTACAATATTTTCATGTATGGTTTCCCTATTGCAATTATTAGTTTGTTATTGGTGCTTTATGTGAGATAGCTTACATTCTCCGCGCTCTGAAATATTTTTTTATGGCTTTGGGGTCATTAATTTCTTCATAAAAATCGTCGAAATATTTCAAGGTGCGCTTTATATACTTTGGTTCGAGATGTGGATTACCTTCATATAAGGCATATAGTTGAGGTTTAATACTGTTGAATTTGTCAAAAACCTGCTTAAATATTTCAGGCGAATAATCCAAACCGCGATAAGCTCTTTCTCTAACGGTTGTAATACCCAAATCGAGTTGAGGTGGTGGCAAAGCATAAGGTGCTTCAACAATTCCTGCATGATCGAAATCGTACGGAACTGGCAAATACCATCTGCCAGGCTTTGTAAACAGTTTAATATTATGCAAACCCGGTACTGACCAATCGTTATTGCCGATTAAATATTCAAACATAACAAGTGTTGCCATTTGTAAAGTATCTAATCGAGCGATGGTCAAAGTCTTAATGTACGAATTTTTCGCGCCTAAACGCGCAGAAAGATCCAACTCGTTTTCAATGAAAAACCCTTTGTTTAGTTTGGGTTTTAGTTTGCCAAGCGAATCAATATATTTTACTTCTGCTAATCGGGCTTTAAAACTTAAATTCGTTATGAGGTTGTAAATTTCGTACACCATATATTCGCGGACCACATAATCTGCATCAATACACTGCGTTACTAATTTCAATTTAGTTTGATGTTCGAAAAGTGTATGTTTTATTTTCTTCTTCGGAAAATTAATCAGCAACGGCGGAAAATTGCAAGTGCCTGAAGTCAATCGAAAATTGCCACGCGCTTTCATTTTTAGAGGAATTGAAACAGTATCTCTCTGTTCACCTAAGTACGATAAATTCGCCCAATGATAGATATCGCTTTTTGCTTTTTCTTTCAATACGAGTTTAAGATTTGTTTCTATGGTGATGGGCAAAATGTCTTTTTTTTCAAAAAGTGGCGCAACTTGTTCCTGACTTAAAGTTTGCAAACAAGGCAGAAGCAAGCCTAAAATAGAAAATAAACGCATAGATAATTTCATTTTCAAAGTACGGTTTTAATGATTGAATAAAAAACTAAAGGTAAACAAGATTTACAGAATTAATAGATTCTCATGATAAAAATCTTTCTGTAAATAAGTAAAACCTTTAATCATGGTAAATATTAATTATCATCTCTGTTCCCATTCCTTCTGTGCTTTCAACTTTTAAAGTGCCACCATGCCCTTTTGTAATAATATCATAAGCCAATGACATACCTAAACCTGTGCCTGAGCCTGTTGGTTTGGTTGTGAAAAAAGGTTGAAATATTTTTTCTTTCACATTTTTCGGCATGCCGGTACCATTGTCTGTTATACGAATTTCGATGGCAGGTTTATTTGCATCTCCACTATGTCTTGTCTCAACTGATACTGATGGTTCGTAAGGTATCAAACCTGTTAGGTTTTCTAAACCTAACAGGTTTTTACGTTCATTAACAGCATAAAAAGCATTATTGACGATGTTCAAAATAACACGACCCATATCTTGCGGTACAATCTCAATGGGTTGAATAGAAGAATCGAAACGCGATTCCATTGTGCAGGTAAAATCTTTGTGTTTAGCGCGCAAACCGTGATAGGCTAATCGGAAGTATTCATCGCAAAGTTTATTAATGTCAGTGAGTTCTGCTTTGCCTGTATCGTGTCGTGCGTGTTCGAGCATACCTTTAACAATGCTGCTCGCGCGTTCACCATGATGCGCTATTTTTGCTTGGTTACTATTTAAATCTGCAATGATTTCACCGATATACGTTTTGTCATTTTGAGCCATTTCAATTTTAGTGATTTCATCGCGTATTTCATTTGCCAATTCAATACTCATTTTGGAGAAATTATTGACAAAATTGAGCGGATTTTGAATTTCGTGCGCAATACCTGCCGTCAACTCACCCAAACTCGCGAGTTTTTCAGATTGAATGAGTTGGTTTTGAGTTGCTGTAAGGCGTGCTAAAGTTTGCACCAATTCTGTTTTTTGTTCTTGTAAAACGGCATTTGCTTTTTGTTTTTGTTTGTTGTTTCTGTAAAGCACAAATCCAATCATTGAAAGCAAACCCAAACCACCCATTAAAGCATAGTTTTGCAATTGAACATTTTTCTTTTCAGCGTCTTTAAGTTTTTTCTGCTCTTCTAAGAAAAAGTTTTGGTATTTTTTTAATTTTTCTACTTCTTTATTGTGACTGCCTTCATCAGCCTTTACAGAGCGTTTTAAATAGTAATAAGCACTATCACTATTGCCCTTTAGTTTGAATGCTTCAGAGATACCCAAATAAATATCACCATAACAACCAGGGCAATCGCCCATCCATTTTATATAATAAGCTAATGATTGTTTATAATATAGAATAGTTGAATCGGGTTGATGTGTGTTTCTAAATATAAAAGAAGCCATATTAAAGGAAGTAGCGGCTACGCCTACATCAGAATTTTGTTCTCGGCTAACTTTAAGTGCTTCTAAAAAATATTTTTTAGCGGTTACATAATCTTTCCTCGATACATAAACTTCCGCAATTGTAGCATAACTTCCATATAAAAAAGATATGTTTCCTGATTTTTTTTGATAATACACCAATTTTTCTGTCGCCCATAATACTGAATCCATTTTCCCTAGTCTCTGATAGTGCCTTCCAAGATAGAAATAAAATTTACACAACTCCGCCTCATCATCAATGCTTTCTGATATGTTTTTACCTTTAATTAAACTTTCATAAGCTTCTTCGTATTTATCTGCACTCAGATGTGTTAAATTATACTGGAAATACATATCTGCTAACAAATGAAGGCGCGCTGTATGTGGTGTAGAAATGTTTGCTTTGAATGGCTCAATATACGCATTTTTCTCACTCTCAGGGTCTTCTGCGATCAGTTTTACTGCTGCAAGCGATTTTAAAGCTTTATCATAATCATTTGCTAAATTAGAATACATCCCTTGATTATATCCATCACCTTCCCAAATTTTTTGATGAAGTTTTTTAGCAAGTTCTATTTGTTTGTCATTAAAATAGTGAAAACTATCACCTTTGAATTCGAAAGCATAAAGTTTTAGTGCTTTGTAAATCACCATTTTCTGCGTGTCATTATCCGTATGTTGTAAAACGATTTTAAGACTGTCTGCTTGTTTTTGATTAGGAATAAAATCGAGACCTTGAGCCAGATTGGAATGAAGGAATGAAAAAATGAAGAATGAAAGAATGACGGGCATCCTTAAATTTACAGAATAAGAGAATAGAAATAATTTCATTGTGTTTAAAATTTAATATTTTTGATAGTTATTCAGCTAAAGCTAAAACGTTAATCAGTTTCTCACAGATTAGGCAGATTTTCTCGCTGATTCAGCAGATATGCCAATTTGAAATCTGCAAAATCTGCGAGAAAATCTGTCCCTACACGGTAGGGACGGGAAATTTTCGTACTTGAACAATTGTTATTTTTGAAAATTATTCAGCTAAAGCCGAATAATTACTTTGTTCTAACCCAAAGGCAATTGAATTATAAACTCCGTCCCCACACTTTCTAAACTTTCAACTTTTAACGTTCCTCCGTGCCCTTTAGTAATAATATCGTACGATAGAGAAAGTCCTAAACCCGTGTTACCTGTGCCTGTAGGTTTGGTGGTAAAAAAAGGATTAAATATTTTTTCCCGAATGCCTCTTGGAATTCCAGTGCCATTATCTGTTATCCGAATTTCGATACCATTTTGGTTTGCATCAACAATGCGTTTTGTCACAATTGAAACAGTGGGTACAAAATCTGGATCTTCACCTTTGTTTTTGCGTTCATTCATTGCATAAAAAGCATTATTGATGATGTTCAAAATCACACGACCGATATCTTGCGGTACAATCTCAACAGGTTGAATAGAAGAATCGAAACGCGATTCCATCGTGCAGATAAAATCTTTGTGTTTAGCGCGCAAACCGTGATAGGCTAATCGGAAATATTCGTCGCAGAGTTTATTAATGTCTGTGAGTTGTCTAGTGCCCGTATCATGTCTTGCATGTTCGAGCATACCTTTAACTATGCTGCTCGCGCGTTCACCGTGATGCGCTATTTTTGCTTGATTACTGTTTAAATCTTTAATAATATCACCTATGTATTCTTTGTCATTCTGAGCCATTTCAATTTTAGTGATTTCATCGCGTACTTCATTCGCCAATTCAATACTCATTTTTGAAAAATTATTGACAAAATTGAGCGGATTTTGAATTTCATGCGCAATACCCGCCGTCAGTTCACCTAAACTTGCGAGTTTTTCAGATTGTATCAGTTGGTTTTGCGCGCTTGTAAGTTTGGCTAAAATTTGTACCAATTCATTTTTCTGTTCTTGAAGAATAGTATTGGTTTTTTGTTTTTGTTTGTTGTTTCGATATAAACCGATTCCGATCATTGAAAGCAAACCCAATCCACCCATCAAAGCATAGTTTTGCAATTGAACATTTTTCTTTTCTGCGTCTTTCAATTTCTTTTGCTCCTCTAAGAAAAAATTTTGGTATTTCTTTAAGTCTTCAACTTGCCTTTTATGATTATTATCAACTATGCTTGTAGAGCGTTTTAAATAAACGTAAGCACTATCATAATTTCCCTTCAGGCTATAAGCTTCTGAAATACCTTGATAAATATCGTCGTAACAATTATTAGGACATTCACCCATAAATTTTATATAACCAGCTAAAGCTTTTCTTAAATATAAAATGGTTGAATCGGGTTGATTCATGGCTTTAAATAAATAGGACATCCGCATATAATTGTTAGGTATGCTTACTGGTGAGTTACTGTTTTGGCTTTCTTGCAGGTCTTCTAATAGATATTTTTTAGCATTTATAAAATCTTTTTTCGTTGTATAAATTTGTGCAATCGTTCCATAATTCCGTGAGAGAAAAACACTGAATCCTGATTTTTTGCCATAATAAATGGATTTTTCTGCTGCCCATAGTGCCGAGTCCAATTTCTCTTGTTTCTTGTAGTAAGCTGAGAAATTTAAATAACACACGCTCAACATAACTTCATCGTCAATGCTTTCTAAAGTTTCTTTACATTTTTTTAAGCTTTCAAATTCTTTCTCTGTATTGCCAACACTGTGATGCACTTGGGCATAATGTAAATACATAGAACCCAACAAATAAATACGGGCAGTATGCGGTGTAATTGTTTTTGCTTTAAAGGATTCAATATACATATTTTTCTCGCTCTCAGGGTCTTCTGCAATCAGTTTTACCGCTGCAAGCGATTTTAAAGATTTATCGTAATCACCTGCTAAATTAGAGTTGACACTCCAACCATAAGCATCTCCTTCCCAAATTTTTTGATGTAACTTTTGAGCAATTTCTAATTGTTTATCGTTAAAGTACTGAAAACTATCTTTTGAATGCTCATTAGCAAAAATCTTTAGTGCTTTGTAAATCACCATTTTCTCTGTGTCATTGGTGGTGTGCTGCAAAACAAATTTAAGGCTATCTGCTTGTTGTGGGTTAGGTGTAAACTCAAGCCCTTGTGCTGAAACGGAATGAAAGAATGAAAGAATGAAGAATGAAAGAATGAACGACATTCTTAAATTTACAGAATAGGAGAATAGAAATAATTTCATTGTGTTTAAAATTTAAGATTTTTGATAGTTATTCAGCTAAAGCTGAAATATGCGACAATGGAAACGCGGATGACGCGGATTTAGCGGATTTTTACGGATTTAAAAAATCAGTAAAATCCGAAAGCTGGAAAAATCCGTGTTCATCTGCTAAATCCGTGTTATCCGCGTTCCCAATGATAAAAATTTTAGCTTTAGCTGAACAGTAACAATTTTTGATAATGTTCATCATTTTTTTACACTCACCACAATCACCTTTGTTCCATAATTCGCACTTGGGATGACGCCATTTGATGCACTCATAATGGTAATGGGAAGTGCATAGCCTTTAGTTGGGTCAGATGCTATTGCTGTATCAATTTTATTGGTCATAAAATTAATTGTAAACGCACCAAGTTCTTTTCCTGCTGGCACCGTAACCGTTCCGTTCGAAATAGAAAAAGTTGAATCAGGCAGCAAAAGATAAGTTTTATTATTTGCTGCATTAAATGGCGGTAAATAAGCTTTATCCACGCTCAAAACAATATCAATATTCGACAATGTTTTTGTAGGCGCTTCTACTTTCACATCGAATGAATACGGTGTTGGAGTTTTTGAAATAGTGAAAGTTTGATTATCGGCAATACCGTAATTGGCAGATTGCGGGATATCAACTACAACACCAATATTTGAAAAATCAATAAAATGCTCATCGTCGCTAAGGCATGAACTTATGCTGAGTGTGAGTGATGCTGCGAAAATGAGAAGAGAAAGAAAATTATATTTTTTCATAAGAAATTGTGTTTTAAAATTTGACCAAGATTAAACAGATTTAAGGATTTACTAGATTGTGTGTTTGCTGTCTGAATCAGGATTTACAGGATTTAAAAATTTTCAGGATAGAGATAAACAGTAAACAATCCTATAAATTCTAAAATCTTGTAAATCCTGATTCAGACAAATTACTCGCAAAGTCACCGCATCCAAAATACTTTAGAAGTAAATTGACTAATCGCCCCTTGCGCGTTAACATTTTCCGTATTCAAACTGTATTCATCCAAAGTATAGAGCAAGCGAATAGGAATTTTTTTAACAAGAACGCTTGGAGCAATAGAAATCGGAATAGTTGCAGGCAAACCCAAGCGGCGATAATCGCACCACGCTTCGAAAGGATTTAGACCATTCAATGCCGCCCATTTTTGAGTAATGATGAGTGCCAATTTATTTGTTTCAACATCGTAATTGACATTGGCTACACCTTTTTGAGAATAGTAAATTTGAGCTGAGGCTGCGGCATTTGGTACTTTTAAGTTTTTAAACGATTCAGTTACTGCCGCTTGATACAAAGTTTTTGGGTCGCCTGAAATCCATCCTTTCAATGCCGCTTCAGCCTGGTCGAATAAGCTTTCGTGTGAACTCATAATAACGGCATCTTGATTGTATTTTTGTAACAATCCTGGTCCGAACGCAGAAGCGGAATCATTGTCAACCAAATCAGAACCATAAGCACCAAAATAACTACCATTGAATTTACCGGTCGCTTTGGCGGGTAAATAAAAAGCAGCCAATCTGAAACTATCATTTGTGTTGTTGTAAAAATTGATAGCGTATTGATTTGCCCTGAAGTTATAATTGCCATAAGCTAAAACATCATTCGCATTATAGCCATACGATTCCCAAAAAGGGTTTAATTTTCCTGTTGTTTTTAAATAACCCGGGTTTATTCCTGCGTTCTCACCTGCACCCAAAAAACCATAACCCGATGCTTTTATTTTAGCCATTTCTGTTGCAATGTATCCACTTTGCGAAGCGATTTCCGATTGGCGCAACAATATTTTCAATTTCACTGAATTGCCAAATTTTTGCCATTTAGAAATATCGCCTTTGAATAAAATATCGTTCGTTTGAGGATTGTATGTGCCATCACCTTTTTTAAATAAATCTAAGGCATCGTTGATTTGAACAATTAAATCGTTATAAATCGTTTGTGCGTCGTCATACTTAGGGGAAATAACGTTTGTTCCTTTAAAAGCATCAGAATAAGGCACATTGTTGAACGCGTCCACCACATATTGAAATGCAAAAGCCTTCATAATTTTTGCCATGCCTTGCACCAAAGGTTGTCCTGCCGCCGCCGCTTTAATGCTCAATGCTTCGTAATTATTGACTTGAATGGCATATACACTAGACCAAATACCATCTCCATAATTGTTTGGTATTTGGTAATTTAATTCGTAAAACAAAGGTTGAATATTACCAGACCAATTCCAATAACCCATCCATAAATTGAGAAAATAGAAATTGTAGGACAAATCAGCACCCGTTTCGAGCATTGCCGCAGGTAAAATTAAATCTGCGGGCACATCAACCGCGCTGTTAGGGTTGGTGTAATTATCGAAATATTTTGTGGTGCAACCTGAAAAAAGAAACGAAAAAGTGATGGAATTAAAAAATGAAAGAATGATAAGGACGATTATATTTTTTTTCATTGTAAACTCGAATTTATAGAATTAAAAGAATTTATAGAATAGTTGACGGTTGTCTGAATCAGAATTTTCAGAATTTTCGAGGGGCTGTCTGAATCAGGATTTGCAGGATTTTAGGATTTACAGGATTTAAGATTAATGCGTGTTTTTTTTCTCAATCTTGAAAATTTTTAAATCCTGTAAATCCTGATTCAGACAAAGTGCGTCAAAACCCAACAGTCGCTTTTAAACCAAAAGTGCGCGTCGGAAATCCTTCATAAATAAAATTTCTACCTGCCGCATTGCTACCATCTTCTGAAAATTCAGGATCGGTGTAAACATTTGTTTTAGGTCGCCACATTATTAAATTTCTGCCTGTTAATGCCACTATGAGCGATTTAACTACTTTCGATTTGGATAATATTTCTGTCGGCACAACGTAAGAAAGCGCTACTTCTCTCAATTTCCAAAAATTAGCACTGGTTAAAGTTGTTTGTGGAGAAACATTGTAAGGTGGACTTGCCCAAAATTCACGATTGCCATCGCGGGTAGAGTAATTGATATTTGGCGAATAAGTACCATCGGCGTTTTGAACAACCGAATTTGGGAAAATGAAATTTTTACGACCTGCTGCAACGGTAGATATTCCATCACCTGAACCTGCTACAATAAAATTCATTGCATTGAAAATAACTGCTCCGCCACGATATTCGAACAAACAAAAGAGCGAAACTGGTCCGGACTTAAAAGTATTCGATATTCCCAAACGATGATGCGGTTGTGTGCTACCTGAATATTTTAGTTCAGAGAAATCAAAACTCGGATAACCCGTTGCTTTATTGACAATAATTTTACCATCAGGTGATTTCAATAAATCATAGAGATATAATGCCGGATAGCTTTTGCCGAGAGCAGCATGAGAAGTTAAAAATGACAATTGATTCGCTGAAACTACAGACCCATTTAAAGGCGTAAAATTGACTCCATTTTCGATATTATAGGTAGGAATCCTCAAATCAGTGATGTTTTTATACAAAGAAAGGACAGTTGTATTATTGTATGAATAATTCACACCCGCTTCCCAAGTAAATTTTCCCAATTTTAAAATCGGTCTAATTTTTAAATCAACGTCGTAACCTACACCTTGCATTTCACCAGCATTAATGAGCGCACTCGTAAAACCAGTTGTTTTTGAAACATCAATAGGTACGGTTTGGTTGGTGGTGTTTGTTCTATAATAAGTCGCTTCAAATTCAAATCTTCCACCAAAAGCTGCCTCAATACCAATTTCTTTACTGACTGTAAATTCGGGTTTTAAATTTGGATCGTATTGAACGGATGATTGTAATAATCCTGATTGCCCACCAAATGGAAATTTACTGCCTGATGAATAATTTGTTTGCAATTGATAAGGCAATACGTTGACGTTGCCAACTTTCGCAATGCCACCCCGCAGTTTTAAATATTCTAAACCTTTAATACTTTTTAAAAGTGGCAAAGCATCGGTTAAAATAATTGAGCCATCAACAGAGCTGTAAAAATATTTTCTATTATCGGGCGATAGCAATGAAGTTTCATCCTCACGCGCAGAAGCGTGTAAAAATAAAAATTTTTTATAACCCAAACTCAAATCTGCAAAATAGGCCGCGAGTGTACTACGTGATTCACCTTGAGAAACGGAAGCTTCACCGCTTCGATTCGAAATATTATAAAGTCCAGGTAGTTTTAAACTTTCCGTGCTTTCTCGTTGATAATTGGTGTAATTTAATTGGGAATGCTGACCTAATATTAATTGGGCTGTTAAGTTAGTAGGTAATTTGAAAAGTTTTTCTGTATTGAGCGTTATTAATAAATCGCCATTCGCACTCGCAGTATAAGCATTTATATCAGTGAGCCGCCCGTTCACATGTTTCCGGTATGCTACTCCACCAAAAGCACTTGCTTGTGAAACGGCAAAATCAGAAAAATCGACACTTGCAACGTTGGCTTTAGAATTATTGGCATTGTACGAGCCACCAATGCGGTAAAGTACCGTAAGCCAATCTGTGAATTTGTACGATAAATCTCCACTGCCACGCAAAGAATAAATACTGTTTTTTATCCGAGAATTATCACCCGAAATAATCCACCAAGGGTTTAAAGTGTAAGCATTAAAATAGCCATTTACATCACCGTAAGGTCCGTTAATGTCTCTAATTCTCGGATCACCCAAATTTGCTTGTGCTGGTGTGTTTAAAACAATTGAATAGAGCGCATTGTAAAATGGATCTTGACCCACCACGTTTGAGTTGGTATAAACAAAATTCAAACCATAGTTAACAGCAAATCGGTCTATTTTTTTGCCGCCTTTCATATTTACACCCGAGCGCGTATATTTATCGTTCGGCACGATGCCCGATTTATCGATGTATTGTAAACTCACGCCAAAATAATCGTTGTCATCGCCGAGTCGAAGCGCTAAATCGTGTTGCGCCGTTATACCTGTATTGAAAAAAGCTTTTTTATTATCAATGCTGCCCGTATAAGGCACTTTCAATGTATCAATTATAATTAAGCCATCGGTTTGTTTAATCTGAACGCCTTGTCCGAGTGGTTGAATGGAACCATCGAAAGCAGGTCCGTAACTTTGATTTTCAAAAGGAACATATAAACCCGTGCCGTTTTTATCTTTATAAATACCACCTTCACCGCTTCCAGAACCAAATTGTGTTTGTAAATCGGGCATATAAGAAATGGCATCTCCTTGTAGCGAATAACTGTAAGTTATTGTTGGTTTAATTAATGAGCCTGAACCCTTTTTGAGTGTTACTATTAACACGCCGTTCGAAGCATCGGAGCCATACAGCGCTGCAGCATTTGGTCCTTTTAAAATAGTAGTTGATTCTACATCGTTCGGATTTAAAGTGGCTAAAAAATCTAACGGCGTTATAACACCATCGACAACCAAAAGGGCTTGGTTGTTTCCTAGAAAAGAACGATTGCCCCTGAAAGTCATGGCAACACTTGGATTGACCGTATTATTCACAACGCTAATTTGCACACCCGACACTTTGCCATTTAAAGCAGAAGCCAAACTCACAGGTGCAGATTGCGTAATTTCGGAATTGTTTAATTTAGCAACAGATGTTCCATTAGCCCGCGCACTGAGTTTTGTGCCGAATGCAGAAATAAGCACTTCATCAATCAGTTTAATATCAGCATGTAGTGCAATACTTAAATTTGTAACGGTTCTTACGTCAAATTCTTGCGCGATGTAACCCGTAAAACTGACAACCAAAACGTTGGAAATATTTGGAACGTTAAGGCTGAATTTGCCGTCACCATCGGATACAGTCCCAACAGATGTGCCTTTGGCAATAACGCTGGCACCCACCAAAGATTCTTGTGTGTTGGCATCGGTAATAATACCTGTGATTATTTTTTGAGCTTGAATTGTGCCCGAAAAAAAGATAAAAAGAATGGAAAGTAATAAAATAGTTCTCATAAAAAGTGATTTAGTTTAGAAAATTAGATGTAGAGACGTAATATATTACGTCTGTACTTGTTTGTTGAAAGTTTAACCTATTAGGTGCGAAGCTCCTATTAGGTTTGTTGTTTTAAATTCAAACCTAATTTGTTGTTTTTAATTCAAACCTAGTAGGAGCTTCGCACCTAATAGGTTAAATTTCGATTTAAAAGAAGCGCAGCGAAACTCTCTTTCAAAGCTGCGCTTCTAAATAAATTCTAAACTAAACTGTCTAAACCTATGAGGTATAAGACATTTTCATTACAAGTTTAATTACACGGATCTGTAACAGTATTAACCATTACACCACCACCGTTAATGGTGTTGTTGTTTCCACAATCTTTGATTTTAATGGTAGGGAAACTACCGACATTGACAGTATTATTAAAAGTAGCAACTTGTAAAAAACCAAGGCGCCTTGTATCAGATGCTAACTCCATATCGTAAATTCCGCTACGTGCAATTTCATTATTATCAAAAATATTGTTATTAGCGCCACTAATTACTAAAATTCCACGGTTCGCTGTATCGGTTATTTTGTTATTTCTCACCTTAATGCCAACACCTTCTTTAGCAATACCTGTTAGATTTCCATTTGGTAATATTGCAGAACTGCTAGCGTATGCGCATATTACCAACCCGAAATTATTATTATGCGCGTAATTATTCTCAACAGTTGACCATTTATCGCTTACAAACATGCCATGTGTGCCATTTGAAATATCATTTTGCGCGATATACTGGCTCGTGCCGCTGATATTTAAAATACTCATTACTTGCTGTACGGTTCCACGTTTCCAAGCATCGGTTGCAACAATTGTGTTTTTTAAAATTGTCATTCTATCCGATCTTTCCATCACTACCGAAAATTGAAAGTTTGTAAACTTCGATAACAGAACGCCCGATTGCCCAGAATTCTCAAAAAGAATTGAGATACCACCAACGGTATCTAAAGCTTGAATATCCAGATTGACAAAAGCAGAATTAGGCGCATTGTAAACATGGAAGGCAGGTTTAAAAGTAGTAATTCCAGCCACTGTAGCAGAAAACTGAGATTTAATTTTAAGCGTTGCGCCCATTTCGCCAACAAAAATGAGCGATTTATCGACTACAAGGCTTGCGCTTTCAGTATGCGCACCAGCTTTTAAATAAATAACGCCACCAGCACAAGCATTTTTAATGGCACTCGCTAAAGCATTAGTAGATCCAGCAGGTATTTCAGTCCATGAGCAAGCATCGCGTGCAGTTACAGAAGTGTTGTCGATGTAGCCTTGTAGTTTTTGTAAGTAAGCATCGGTTGGTTGGAAATACAAATTTTCATCCGATGGTTGTGTCGCGACAGATGCGTCGTTTGTTTTTTGGCAGCTTGTAATTACTAAAGCTGAGAGAAGTGTTAGTCCGAAAAAAAGATGTTTCATAAAATAGTTAGTTTAAGTGTAAAAAAGGATTGTGAATCATCAAAATGGAAAATATTTTTACATTTGATGGCACAAAACTCAAACTATTTGAGAGGAAACGATTGGACAAATTGCGCATGAATTGGATTATTTGCGCATCGGGGTGTTTTTTTTGCAAGAATATTGTCTGAACTTTAATTCGAGTTCTTCTCTCTCCACACATGCGGTGTCACACCAAATTCTTGCTTGAAAATTCGATTGAAATAAGCCGGATCGTTAAAGCCAGAATCGTAAGCAATGGCGTTGATAGTATATGTGGAATGTAAAAGCAATTCTTTTGCTTTGATTAAACGAATGTAACGAATAAATGAATTAGCCGATAAACCAGTTAAAGCTGTTAATTTTCGATTCAATTGCGAATGGCTTAATGCCATTTCTCGGCTGAGTTTTTCAGCGTCAAAATCTGCGTCGGTCAATTTTTGATCAATAGTAGCCTTAACTTTTTTAACAAATGAGCTATCTAATGCTTGTAAGGATAAAGTATGCCTTGTCTCCGAAGTTGAAGAAAACTCCTGATTTGTTTCAGACAACGATTCAGACGACAAGGCATGCCTTGGCTCTACAAACGACAAATAATAATTCTGCAACTGCTGTCTCAACTCCAACAATTTCTTAATGCGCAATAATAATTCTTCTTTGTTAAACGGTTTCATTATATAAACATCTGCGCCTTGTTCTAAACCTTCCAATTTGCTGTCCATATCCGCTTTTGCTGTCAGCATAATGATAGGAATATGACTTGTGCGTACATCCGTTTTTAAATTTTTGCATACTTCAAAGCCATCTTTTCTTGGCATCATCACATCCGAAATAATTAAATCGGGCGTGTGTTCAAAGGCTAATTCTTCACATTCTTGTCCATCTTTTGCAAAAATGAGGTTGTAATCTGTTGAGAGAATAGAAGAAATATACGTGCGAACATCAACATTGTCGTCAGCGATTAATATAGTGGAGACGCGATAAATCGCGTCTGTTTGTTCGTGGTTTCTGAACGTTCGGGAAACTTTTGAAGTTTCCCAAACGTTTTGGGTTTCGGTGAACACATGGTTCATGGGTTCAAATTGTTGATTGATTAAGACGCGATGAATCGCGTCTCTACGAACAGGTAATTCAACGGTAAATTCTGTACCTTCACCCAAAACACTTTTAACAGCAATCGAACCTTCCATCAATTTCACTAATTCTTGTGTCAAAGCTAAACCTATGCCCGTACCTTCGCCATGCCGTGTTGCAGATGTATCGGCTTGATAGAAACGATCAAAAATATACGGTAATTCTGAATCGCTTATGCCGATGCCGTTGTCTTTAATTTTTAGAATTAATGTAGAGACGCGATGAATCGCGTCTCTACATTCAAGAACCACATCTATTTTTCCATTTTCAGGCGTAAATTTAATCGCATTGGTTAAAAGATTTGAAACGACTTGCTGCAAGCGTATTTCATCATAATCCATCAAAAATGAATCAGCATCAGAATGAAATTGGATGGTTAAATTTTTATTTTCAGCCAATGAGTGAAAACTTTCAGTAAGATATTTGATAAAAGTTACAACATCTCCTTGTTGATAGTGCAAAGCCAAAGCCCCACTTTCCAACTTACTTAAATCGAGCATTTGGTTAACGAGCGTGAGAAGATTTTGCCCGTTGCGTTTTATAGTTGACAAATCGACGTCGACGTTCGGGGAACTTTTAAAGTTCCCCGAACGTGCTAGAGTTTCCTGAACGTTTTGAGTAACACCCAAAATTATCGTCAAAGGCGTTCTAAACTCATGCGTAATATTGGTATAAAGTCGCGTTTTAACATTATCCAATTCTTGCAATCGTGCAGCGGCATCGGTCGCAATATGTTCTTTCTCAATCAATTGGTTTTGTGTAACTTCAAGTTCTTTAAGTGTAATTTGCAATTTGGCGTTTGCCTTTTGCTTTTGGCGATTGTTCCGATTAAGTATAAAACCTATAAAAGCAAACAATCCCAAACCTGCTAACAAACCATAATTTTGCTGTTGTATATTTTTCTTTTCGGCGTCTTTCAATTTTTTCTGTTCTTCAAGATAGAAGTTTTGCATTTTTTTTAAGTTATCATTATCTTTGTGATAGAGACCTTCGGTAGCTTTTACTGAGAGTTGTAAATAGTAATAGGCACTATCAATTTTGCCTTTTTCTTTAAAGGCATCGGAAATGCCAAGGTAAATATCGTAGTAAGCATTTGGCGGATAACCCATCCATTGAATATAGGTTTCTTTTGCTTTTTTATAATATAGAATGGTTGAATCGGGCCGGTGTGAGTCTCTAAATAAAAAAGCCATCATCATGTAAGTATATGCTTCCTTTACAGAGGAATTTAGTTCTTTGGTTACTTTAAGTGCTTCTAGTAAATATTTTTTGGCAGTTGCAAAATCTTTCTTTTTAGTGTAAATAGTCGCTAAAAAACTATAGTTTATGAACAAATCATCTTTTGTACCCGTTTTCTTTGAAAAATATATTGCTTTATTAGCTGCCCACTCGGCTGAATCTTGTTTTTCTAAACACCTATAACTTTGTTGAAGACCTGAATAATATGCACATAATTTAGCTTCGTCATTGATACTTTCTGAAATTTTAATGGCTTTAAAAAAGCCTTGAGCAGATTCAGCACATTTGCCAGTTCTCCGAAATAAATATGCATTTTGCGCTTCAATTTGAGCTGAGAGTGCGATGCGCGCAGTATGCGGTGTAGAAAATTGGGTTCTTCGAGGCTCAATGTACATGTTTTTCTCATTCTCTTCGTTATCACAAATAATTTTCGCTGCTTTTAGCGATTCCAACAATTTGGGTACAGAGTCGTTCTCATCGTAGAATGCCCTTAACTCAAGTGCTTGCCCTTCCCAAATTTTCTGATGTAACTTTTGTGCTAATTTTAATCTTTGTTCATTATACAAATAAGAAGTTTTTACTTCTTTAGAATGATAGTAAATCGCTAAATTTTTGCAAATCACCATTTTCAAAGTATCATTGTTGGTAGTCTGTAAAATTGTTTTAAGGCTATCAGCTTCCTGTGGTGTGGGAACATATTCTACACCTTGCGATTGAGCAGAAGAAGTGAAAAGTGAAAAGAAAATTATAACAAAGTAATGCTCGCCTCTAAATAGAAATAATTTCATGATTTTCGATTGAGGTGTATTGTTTGGCTGATTTAATCTGGTAAATTTAATGCTTATTTTGGGTCTAATAAAATAATTTGGTAGAATATCGAAGAAAAGATCTCAACAATTTCAAAAATAATTTCAAAAATCTACGCAAAGAGTGTAACAATTTTCATTACACTCTCGGAATGTTTTTTGCAAATAGAGTGTAACGTAATTCATTACACTCTCGAAAAAAAATAGAGTGTAACGATATTCATTACACTCTATAAATAATTCGAAGAAATTTATCTGAGTAAATTCAAGTTTTTTTATTGACCACATCTTTTTTCAAATTCCGCAGCCTTTGGATTGTTTGTTGCTGAATAAGCTTGACTTAAAAGGCAAATGATGCGCACATCATTGCTGTTTTGAGGGAGAATTTTCTCTAACCTATCAATGCAACGTTCGTACTGACCCGTTTTAATGGCTAATCGCGCCAACTGTAAATTAATTGCCACATTACTTGGGTAAGCTGCGTCGAGCTCGCGCAACATGAGAATACCTTTCATTGGGTCGGTCGGCAACGGATTTTCTGTGTAACACAAAGCGAGATTCATTTTGTTTTCCCATTTTGAAGGATTTAAATCGAAAGCTTTTTTGAAACATGCTTCTGCTTCTGTAAAACTTTGATCACGCAAAGCGCTTACTTCTAATTTCTTAGCAGCTGTAAAAAAATTAGCACCCGCCAAAGAAAGTGTTTCTTCAGTCGGTTCTAAATCGGCAGCTTTTTTGGCAAAGTATGCAGCAGCTAAATCAAATCCAGATTTATACCACAATCCAGAGAGTTCTTTGAACTGTACAGCGGTCATTTGCTTCAGTCCGTTCGGCATTAAAGGCTGAATTTTTAATTTTGAGCTATCGGGTAATTCGGAAAATACAGATTGGATGTAAGTATCTAAACTTTCAGTAGGTGTCGTTTTTTTTTCTTTGGGTGCGTTTACCACTTTGACGTCTAAAAAAAAGAACATCCCTAATGTTACTACCACTGCCGATCCTATCGCAACTAATGCTTCTTTGTTCATTTTTTAAAATTTAATGCGCAAAATTAGCAAAAATTATTTAAGTATCGGCAATATGTATTAATCTTCGATGTCTTTGTCAGAATCTTTTGGCAAAGCATGAACGCGGGTCTTAACGTGTTCCATGAAAATCTTGGCGGGCTTGAAGGCTGGGATAAAATGTTCTGGTATTTGGACAACTTTACCGCGTTTAATGTTGCGTCCTACTTTGGCTGCTCGCTTTTTTATAATGAAGGAACCAAAACCGCGAACATATACATTTTCACCATCTCCTAACGAATCGCGTAATTCGCTGAATAAATGTTCGATGGTAACTAACACATCCACTTTGGCATAACCAGTCTTTTCTGCAATTTTAGTGACTAAGTCGGCTTTTCTCATAAAAAAAGTTTGGCTTCGTTAAGATTAATCAGTAAAGTTTTAAAAATGTTTTAATAAAAAATTTAGTTAGTTCTATATTTAATTCAGGAACAGTCAGCAAAGATACACAAATGATGAATATATTCTCAGAAAAGAAAAGTTAACGTTCTCGTTTTTTAACCTAAAAATTAAAATATTTACTTTTTCTTGAAAAATAATAAATGGCTGGAAATCGTAAAATGTGCTTTTTTATATTTTATATACGTATTGACGCTTCTTTAAAATTAGGTAACAACTAATTTTTGTTAATAATAAGCAAATAAATTTTATTTGAAACAATAAAAAAGTTGACAAACATGTACGCAATTAGCTTACAGAATTATAATGTTTTTTTTGAGCTTTAAATTGCTGGTTAATGTGTAAATTTGCCCCAAAAAAATATATGCTATTTTCAATGACGGGTTACGGTAGAGGTATGCGTAGCTATAACCAAAAAACAATTATTGTAGAAATTAGAGCTCTGAACGCTAAAATTTCTGATACGCGTTTCAAAATGCCCATTAATTATAGAGAGCGTGAGATGGACTTGCGCAGAAAAAGTAGTGAGGCTTTAGAGCGGGGTAAAGTGGATGTATCGTTTACAGTTAAAATTGGCGAAAGCACAGATGCCACTATGATAAATCATTTGTTGTTTAAAAAGTATTACGCTGAACTTCAACAATTGCAAACGGAACTTAAAATTAAAAACCCGGGCGATTTAATGCAAACCATTGTAAGATTGCCACATATTGTTGCTGATGAGGAAGAATCTGTTACGGATGAAGAATGGCTCGTTGCTACTGCTGCTTTCGATGATGCTATGAAAGATTTTATGTCATTCAGAAAACAAGAAGGTGATGCTATGGCAATTGATCTTTCTTCGCGCGCATCGAATATTCTCAACTATTTAGAGCTTGTTAAACCTTTCGAACAAGAACGTATCACACGCTTACGAGCGCGGTTGCAACAAAATCTGGAAGAGCATTTCAAATCAGAAAATTTAGACAACAACAGGTTCGAGCAAGAAATTTTGTACTATTTGGAAAAAATGGACGTTACTGAAGAAAAAGTTAGATTGGCACAGCACTGTAAATACTTTGACGAGACCCTAAAGGAAACTAAAAATGTTTCGAAAGGTAAAACGCTGAATTTTATAGCTCAAGAAATTGGTCGTGAAGTTAATACATTGGGTTCTAAAGCATATTCTGCCGATATTCAACATTTGGTGGTGAAAATGAAAGATGAACTCGAAAAAATTAAAGAAATGGTGGCTAATGTTGTTTAATAAAATCTTTAAATCGTGACGCTCAATCAAAATGGTAAATTAGTTATTGTAACCGCACCTTCGGGTGCAGGAAAAACGACTATTGTACATCATTTATTGAAAACGTTTAAACAATTAGCTTTTTCGGTTTCGGCTACTAATCGTCCTAAACGAGCAGGGGAGGTGGATGGTAAAGATTATTACTTTTTAGACACCGAAACAATGAAACGAAGAATTAATGCGGGTGAATTTGTCGAATATGAAGAAGTGTATGAAAATAGATTTTATGGCACTTTGAAAGAAGAAGTCGAAAAATTGTGGTCGCAAAATAAATGTATCGTGTTCGATGTTGATGTAAAAGGAGCGCTTTCACTTAAAAATAAATTTAAAGCGTCCGCCCTCACTATTTTTGTTGAACCTCCTTCTAAAGAAGTTTTGAGAACACGTTTAAAAAATAGAAACACTGAGACAGCACAAACTTTAGAGCAACGCATTATTAAAGCAGAAGAAGAATTAGCGTATGCCGATTCATTTGATGTGAAAATTGTGAACGATACGCTTAAACATGCGCTACAAGAAGCTGATGCACTTGTTAAAATTTTTTTAGAATCGTAGATGTTATTTTTTCCACGGATTTCATCCGTGGCTGCAATTAGGGTCGTCCTTCGGACTTTTCACTTTTCACTTTTCACTTTTCACTTTTCACTTTCGGAATGGCAGTTTCAACACAAATAACACACAGCATAAAGGTAAGTGCAGAAGCATTCTTTCAATCAGAGATGAGTGCGCCTGAAAATAAAAAATTTGTCTTTGCTTATAGAATAAGAATTGAAAATACTGGATTACAAACTATGCAATTACTGAGTCGTAAATGGTTGATTTACGATTCTAATGGCATCGTTAAAATGGTTGAAGGCGACGGTGTTATAGGTAAACAGCCTATTTTAAAACCGAATGATGTTTACGAATATATTTCGGGTTCGCAGTTATTCACAGAAATGGGAAAAATGGAGGGGCTTTATTTTTTTAAAAATTTAGAAACTCAACAAATTTTCGAAGTTGTTATACCGAGTTTTATTCTTACGCCAAATTATAAACTAAATTAATAATTACTTAGCTGTGGCTTATAACTTAGAAAATTTCTGAAATTTCTGCGAGAAAAGATAAACACTAAGAAGTTACTTAAATTAAAGGAAATTAATTATTTTTGCAATACATGAAACGCGAATGCGATTTTGAGAGAATCATTGAAAAAATCTAAATACACATTATGGAACAGGAACAAAAATTGTATCGCATACTCACCATCGATGGCGGGGGTGTAAAAGGCATTTTATCGGGTCGTATATTAGAAGCGCTTGAAGCTAAACTGAATAATTTATACGAAAAAAAATTTGGACATCCACGCAAAACACCTATTCGGGTGGCAGAATATTTCGATTTAGTAGCAGGTACAAGTACAGGTGGCATTCTCACTTGTTTATTACTTCATAGCTCTATGCCAAAACCAGAAGGCGCAACCGATAAATCGGCTTGTATCCCCGATTGCACTGCAACTGATGCCGTGAATTTATATATTCAGCACTGTGAGCAAATTTTTAAAAAGACTTTTTGGGGAACTGTTCCTTTTTTAACGGGTTTAGGTGGGCCAAAATTTCAGACGGATAGTTACGAAAAACTATTAAAAAAATATTTTAAATCGGATAGAATGAGCGATTTAATTCGCCCATGTCTCATTGCATCTTACGATATTGAAGCGCGCAAAGCGGTTTTTTTTACTCTAACTGATGCTTTAAAGGATAAAGATTACAATTATTCTCTTTCACAAGTTATTCGTGCTACTTCAGCAGCGCCTACTTATTTTCCACCTGAAGAAGTTAAATCGCCAAATATCAAAAACCCGTCTATCTATGGTGTTGATGGCGGTTTATTTGCAAATAATCCATCGATGTGTGCTTTTGTTGAAGCAATTAAAATGAATGTTGGAATATTGGGTTTCGACAAATTTTTCATTGTTTCATTAGGTTTAGCCACACGCCAAAAATCGTACGATTTTAACAAAGCGCTCAATTGGGGTTTATTGGGTTGGATTAATCCCATACTTTCCATAATGATGAGTGGCGTCTCTGAGACGGTTGATTATCAATTGCGCAAAATTTATGGTGCTATCCAGAAACCGAATCAATATCATCGTATCGTGCCTGACTTAGGCGATGCGGATACGGCTATTGAACTCACTACACCTAAAAATGTTAAAGCACTATCCGTGGCAGGTATAGAAGGTGCCAAAAAAGCCAATTCAGACCTCGATTATATTGCTCAAACTATTTTTGATCAGCAGCACTATGAGCTTTGAGCTATGAGCCAATGAGAAGGCTCAAAGCTCATGGCTCATAGCTTATTCAAACTGCTTTTTCGTATAAAAACCATTTTCAGCCAACAGTTTCTCGCGTTTGAAAATTTCTAAATCGCTTTTAACCATTTCTTCGGCTAAAGTTTGAACAGTGTATTTAGGACTCCAACCCAATTTTGTACGCGCTTTTGTAGCATCGCCTATGAGTAAATCAACTTCAGTGGGACGGAAATAACGCTTATCGACCCCCACAACTTCTTTGCCGATAGGTAGTTTATATTCACCATGACACAGCTTGACAACTGCATGTTCTTCAACACCTTCGCCATGAAACTCTAATTCAATACCAGCTACGCCAAAAGCCATTCTGATAAAATCTCGTACAGGCGTTGTAACACCCGTTGCAATAACAAAATCTTCTGCCGTTTCTTGTTGCAGCATTAAATACATGGCTTCAATATAATCTTTCGCATGACCCCAATCGCGTTTAGAATTAAGATTTCCCATCCATAATTTATCTTGCATGCCGTGTGCAATTTTGGCAACACCGCGCGTTATTTTGCGTGTAACGAAAGTTTCGCCGCGTAATGGCGATTCGTGATTGAACAAAATACCGTTACAAGCATACATATTGTAGGCTTCGCGGTAATTGACAGTAATCCAGAATGCATACATTTTAGCTACTGCATAGGGCGAACGGGGATAAAAAGGTGTGGTTTCTTTTTGCGGAATTTCTTGCACTTTACCGTAAAGTTCTGAAGTAGAAGCTTGATAAATGCGCGTTTTTTTCTCCAGACCTAAAATCCGAATCGCTTCAAGCAAACGCAAAGTTCCTATTCCATCGGCATCGGCAGAATATTCAGGCACTTCAAAACTTACTTTTACGTGACTCATAGCACCTAAATTATAAATTTCGTCGGGTTGAACTTCTTGAATAATGCGGATTAGATTGGTCGAATCGGTTAAATCGCCATAATGCAATACAAAGTGGCGGTTGTTAATGTGCGGATCTTCGTAGATATGGTCAATTCTATCCGTGTTAAATAATGATGCACGGCGCTTAATGCCATGCACAGTATAACCTTTGTGCAGTAAAAATTCGGCCAGATATGCGCCATCTTGACCTGTGATTCCAGTTAATAGTGCTACTTTCCCTGAGCTCATTTAGATTGTAAGTTAATTAAAAAAAGAATTCTATTTTGAGTGTTAATGTTTTTAAAAGCGCAAAATTAACCCATTTAGTTTTTAAGTTTCAATAACGTTAAAAAAAAATTGAAGAAAACGAAAAAAAACTATTAAATAAACAAAATGTTTTTAATTTTGTACAAAAATTTAAACAAATGGCAGTTAAAGATTTACATGAAAAACCTTTTGATGAAGGTACAAAAGCTAAACTTGAAATTTTTGAGGATTATGCTGAGGCTTGGATTCCGACTTTCGTAATGCAAACCCACATTAAAACAATCTGTATATTTGATTTTTTTGCTGGAACTGGTTATGATGTAGCAGGTGTTGCTGGAAGCCCAATTAGGATTCTTCAAAAAATAAAAGAGCATATAGGTAATATTTTGAATAAACAAGTAAAAATTAAGGTGTATTTGAATGAATTTGAACCAAATAAAACCATACAAAACAAATTTGAGCTGCTTAAAATTGCATGTAACAAATATTTGGAAGACAATAAGGACGTTAATCGGGCCATAGAAATTAAATACTTTAATGAAAATTTTGAAATTTTATTTCCAAAACTGACTCAGGAAATTGAAAAATTTCCCTCTTTGGTATATTTAGACCAAAACGGTGTTAAGTTCATATCAGATATATATATGTTAGCTCTTGAAAAAATGAAGCAAACAGATTTTCTATATTTTGTTTCATCCTCACATTTAAAACGTTTTGGAGAAGAAGAAGAATTTATGAAAAGTGTAAGGTTCGATATAGATGCTATTAAAAAAGCTCCTCATCATCTAATACACAGAGTTGTAGTTGAGCAACTAAAAAATAAATTACCGCCAAAATCTAATTTAAAACTATATCCGTTCACAATAAAAAAAGGTGTAAACATACATGGTTTAGTATTTGGAGCTTCTCATGTAGCTGCAATAGATAAGTTTCTTTCAATAACATGGAAAAGATATGAAACTAATGGCGAAGCTAATTTCGATATTGATGATGATGCCAATAAGAATCAGCTTGATATATTCAACTCGGAGAAGAAACTTACAAAAATTGAATCTTTTAAGAAAAACTTGAAAGAAAGAGTTCTTTCTGGAAAAATAAAAAATAATTTTGAAGCTTTAGAGTTTGTTTACGAAGAAGGACACTTTAGGAAACACGCGGCAGATTGCTTAAAAGATATGAAGACAGACAAACAAATATCTTATGAAGGAAATTCTCCTTTAATTACTTACGAAAAAGTTCACAAAGAAAAAAAACAAATTCAGTATAAAATACTAAAAACATGAAACACAGTAAAATTGAGTGGACAGAAGCAACTTGGAATCCTTCTATTGGTTGCAATAAGGTTTCTAAAGGGTGTAAATACTGCTATGCTGAGGTTATGTCACACAGGCTTCAGGCGATGGGAACAGTTGGTTACGAAAATGGCTTTGAGTTTAAAATTTTACCTGAAAGGTTAGATTTCCCAAAAAAAATAAAAAAACCTACAAAGTTTTTTGTGAATTCTATGAGCGATTTATTTCATGAAAAAATGCCATACTGGTTTCTAGATGAGGTTTTCGAAATAATCCAACAAACTCCTCAACACACCTACCAAATACTAACTAAAAGGGAAAATATATTAGTCGACTATTTCAAAAATAGAAAAGTTCCTGATAATGTTTGGTTAGGAGTTACTGTTGAAGTTTCTAAAAAGAAAAATAGAATTGATGCATTAAGAAATATTGATGCAAAAATTCGATTTCTTTCGATTGAACCATTACTTGATAACGTTGGAGAACTTGATTTAACTAATATCCATTGGGTAATTGTTGGAGGAGAAAGTGGTCACAAAGCTAGACCTATGAAACCTGAATGGGCGATAGACATACAAAAACAATGCGATGAACAAGAAGTGTCATTTTTTTTCAAACAATGGGGAACTTGGGGAGCAGATGGACTGAAAAGGAGTAAAAAAGCAAATGGCCGGATACTTTTAGGTCAAGAATGGAATGAAGAACCTGAGTTAGAAATAACTTTCTTGTAAATCTATAAATAATCCTTTATAATATTAGCGAACATTCGCCAAATAATTATTAGCATTGTAGCGATTTAAATATTTTCAAATAATTAAGCTTAAAGAAAAATGTCATTCAAAGGAAAAACAATATTTATTACAGGTGCCAGTCGCGGAATTGGTTTAGCAATAGCTTTGCGTTTTGCAAAAGATGGCGCAAACATTGTCATAGCAGCAAAAACTGCTGAAGAAAATCCGAAAATACCTGGAACAATTTATTCTGCCGCTGAAGAAGTTCGTGCTGCGGGTGGTAATGCTTTAGCAGTAGTTTGCGATATTCGTTCGGAAGAAAATGTGCGAGAAGCGGTGCAAAAAGCGGTCGATACTTTTGGCGGTATAGATGTTTTAGTAAATAATGCGTCTGCTATTTCACTCACTCCAACCCTTCACACTGATATGAAACGCTACGATTTAATGCACAATATCAATACGCGTGGTACATTTTTGGTTTCAAAAACGTGTTTGCCTTACTTATTAAAAGCTGAAAATCCGCACGTTATCAATATGTCTCCGCCATTAAGCATGAAAACTATTTGGTTCGAAAGCCACGTTGCTTATACGATGGCAAAATTTGGAATGAGCATGTGCGTACTCGGAATGGCGGGTGAATTTGCGGGCAAAGTCGCATTCAACGCTTTGTGGCCCCGTACTACAATTGCAACGGCTGCTGTTAAAAACCTATTAGGAGGCGATGAAATGATGAATAGAAGCAGAACGCCTGAAATTCTTGCCGATGCAGCTTATATTATTGCTTATCAAGATTGTAAAACATTTTCGGGTAATTTTTTCATTGATACTGAATTACTCAAAGCGGCTAGTATAAACGATTTTTCGAAATATGCCGTAACGAAAGGAATGCCTGATTCGGAATTGATGCCTGATTTTTTTGTTGACTAAACAAGAACTCGAATTGATAGAATTTTAAGAATTAAAGAATTCGTGATTTAAAATTCTTTAATTCTTAAAATTCTATCAATTCGAGTTTTACTTCGCCGCCAATTCAATTGAAAACGACGGAACAACTTTAAGTTTTACATCGCTTGTAATGGCTGAATTTGTTCTAATGCGCATAGAATACGAAATATTTCCACCCGTTTTAGTTGCTGCAAGATAAGGCTTAAAATCGACAGTAGAAAAATCAACACTTGCAGTCTGATCTGATGCAACATTCAAGAATTTTTTCTCGAATACAGTCAAAGCAGGTAAACCTGGTGCAGTTATAACTAACGTAGCACTGTCGACAACACCAAAAGTTACCGTTGATGGCGAAAGAATGGTCAGATTTACTTGATTCAATTTAATATTGAGTACATCGTCTAAATTGTACGCAGTACCAGTCAAGCTTTTCGATTTAGAAATGAGGCTATCATTCAATTCAGAATAAGCAAGTGTTTTGGCAGATGTTTGAACACCTGCTGGTGCTGCGGCAATAGTGTAAGTAAAACTTTCGATGGGGCTGTTCTTATCTAAATTTAGAACAACCGAGTCAATAATATCTTTTGTACTGCAAAGACCAAAAGAAAATAGAAAAATAACTACACTTGCCATAGCAAGATTTTTTAAGAAGATTCTCATAATCGATTTTGAATGTAAATAATTGCAAACTTACCAGTAAAACGTATATATTAGCAACTTTATTTTCGACATTTAACATTTTTTCTGATATATTTTCTAATGGATTTTAAAAACAAAACTGTTTTAATCACTGGGGCAAGTTCTGGTATCGGTGAAGCGTTGGTTAATGCTTTTGTAATTAGAGGTGCAAAAACAATTATTTCTGGTAGAAATTTAGCGGAATTAACCCGCGTAAAAAATTCTACAACGCATTCTGAAAATGTAGAAATATTAGTATTAGATCTTGCCAATTATAATTCTATCGCTCAAACTGTTCAAAATGTTTTGGGTAAAGACGGTAAAATTGACATTCTCATCAATAATGCAGGTTTAAGTCAACGCAGTTTGGCATTAGAAACTGCACTCAGTGTAGATGAACAACTCATCAATACAAATTTGTTGGGCACTATTGCTTTAACAAAAGCAGTTCTTCCATTTATGCTCAAAAATTCTACGAGCCAAATTGTAGTTATAAGCAGTGTGATGGGTAAATTAGGTGCGCCATTGCGCTCAAGTTATGCAGCGGCTAAACATGGTTTACATGGTTTTTTCGATACTTTGCGCGCAGAGTTAAAAAACAATAATTTAAAAGTCTTAATAGTCTGCCCAGGTTATGTTCATACAAACATCAGCAAAAATGCCTTGGTTGCCGATGGCTCGCATCAAGGAAAAATGGATGACGCAACAGAGAAAGGGCTTTCTACTGATTATGTGGCTCGAAAAATTATTCGCGCCATTGAAACCAACAAAGCAGAAATTGTCGTTGCTGGTGCACGTGAAAAACTTGCCGTTTATTTAAAACGCTTTGCGCCGAGCTTGCTTAGACGAATGGTTGAGAATGCAAAAACGACTTAAAGAAAAAATATTTGATACTTGTAAGAATAGCTGTTTAAGCGCATTGTTGGGCACTTTTCATTAAATATTTTCCTTTTGAAGAAAGTTTTGACGGGTTTTAGAACCTTTATCGGGTGCATACAGAATATCTATTAGAGCTCTGACGCCGATACTTAATAAAAATAAACTTTATCTATAGCAAAAATGAGCAACACTGCTGAAATTGATTCTGTAAGAAATTTGAACGCCGAAATTATAAGGATTTTTTAAACAAAATAAATAATAAAAAAACTCCACACTTCGGCGTGGAGTTTTAAGGCTCAAAAGCGATTTGCTGATTTATTAATTAAATGACTTAAACTATATTATGCTACAAATGTACTTCCTTAATCTTGCATCTGTTTAGAACTTACGTTTGAATTGTTGTTTGAACTCTTAGAATTTCCGTTTGAAGAATGGCTTGAATTTCCATTCGAACTATTTTCCTGTTTAGAAGTGAAGTGACCGTTTTCATCTCGCTGAGGTTGTCCATCATTAGATGATTTACCTGAACTCTTTGAAGTGTTAGACTGTGTGTAACGCTTATCAATTTCGCCTGCTTTTGTTAAATGCTCATCAGCAGTTGCATGACTTTGTGCAGCTTTTGAATGATCGCCATTACGTGTGTGCATAGCAGCATCTTTACGATGCTTCGATGCTTGCTGGTAATGGTCCGCAGAAGTTGAATGATCATTCGATTGCTTGTAACGCTGATCAATTTCTCCTGCTTTTGTTAAATGTTCGTTTGCTTTAGCATGGCTTTCGGCAGCTTTTGTATGATTACCCATTTGCGTATGCATTGCAGCCTCTTTGCGATGCCCTGATGCTTTTGAGTAATGATCGGCAGAAGTTTCATGATCTTGCGCAGATTTGTAGCGTTGATCAATTTCGGTTGCTTTTGTGTGGTGCATTTCAGCTTGCTCTGCACTGTCGTTTGCTTTTTGCATATCACCTGAATCTACATGCTTTGCTGCTTCGTTATGATGTTTTGCAGCTGATTCGTGATGGCTGGCTGCTGTTTTGTGATCTGCGGAAGAATAATTTTTTGATTTACTACCGCTGTTCGAATCGTTTGAAGAATTAGATTTAGAACCAGTATTCATTTTAAAAAAATTTAATGTATGTAACAAAATTATTACTGTGCAAATTTGACATCAGTGGATTCTTAATGATTTACACTATTTTTAAAAAAGTTTACAAAATTTACACATAATTTAAAATCAAATTATTATTTTGTAAAAATAAAAATTTTGAAATAAAAAAGCAGCTTTTTTAGGAGCCGCTTTTTTTATATTGACGAAGTATAAGATACACCGTCAAAAAGTGTGGTTAACAAATATTATTTTACATGGATTGACACATTGCATATAACTTGTCGTCTGTCTTTTGCTCTTCATTTAAATTATCTTGCAAAAGTTTGGCAGCTTTTTTTTCACCCAATTTATTAGCTATGGCTACCAAAGTGCTGTATGTAGCAATTTCGTAGTGCTCTACTTTGCGTGCCGCTGACAGAATTCCTGCATCGCGTACGTTGCCCATTTCGGTTTCAGACATAATTTCTTCGGCTTCTTTCGTAATACCTGCCATCGCCTCGCATTTTTTAGCTTCTGCCTTTTCGCCTAAGCTGGTAAAAACATCTTCTAAACGTTTAATTTGATTTTGCGTTTCAGCTAAATGTTTTTCAAAACCTTTAACCATTTCAGGATTTGAAGCGTTAGAAATCATTTTAGGAATGGCTTTAGTGAGTGAATTTTCCGCCCAGTAAATATCCTTTAATTCATCAACGAATAAATCGCGCAAACTGTGGGCTGCATCTGCTTTTACTTTAATAGTTCCAGCTTTTGTGTGTTGCGCAGTGTCTGTGTGTTCTGCAGTGCTTTTAAAATTTGACATGATTACATTTTTAAGAATTAGTTAAAACTTTCGGTGCAAAGTTACTTGTACGCCAAATTGAGTTTATTGCATAATTCTTGAAAAATGTTACAGGATTTTTTAGATAGTGGGTCTTAACTCACTGTATTCTAAATTTATTCAACTATAATTCATAGCTGAATAGTTAGATGAATCATTAAACTTAACTAACTTAGGTGAAATAAATTCAAAGATCGTTGCGCATTACATCAATAATATCTTTTTCATTAGCTAACGCTGGGAAATAAGTAAAAAGAAGTGAAGGTTTAGTTTCTTTAGTTTGATTGACAAATTGTTTAAGCAATTTAAGTGCTTTTTTTTTGCGTTTGAGTGTGTAATGAATGCCTAAATTAAAAATTTCAAGATGCGGCGTGGTTATATTGAGTAATGCTTCCTGAACAACACGCTCTGCAGTGCGAACTTGATTGGCTTCTAATAAGAACTGAATGAGTTCAACCCAAGAATTTTCTATATCAGGTGCTAAATCAGTTGCAAATCTATAAGCTCGCAAAGCATCGCTTGGTTGATTATCCTTTTTGTAAGCACGTGCCAGATCTAAAAAAAAATTCTCATCACTGTCATCAATCTCAATGGCTGAGTTAATAAACTGAATCGCTAATCTAAACTGTTTTTCGTTTAACGCGCAAACGCCCATTCTGTAAAAAGAAAGTGCATCTTTAGCATTTAATTCAATAGCTTGTAAATAATATTGACAAGCTGTTTTGTACTGATGTAATTTTTCGAAACAATAACCTAATTTATGTAATCCTGTAGCGCTTATGCCACACAATGCAAACGCCTGTTTATAGACAATAATTGCCCGATTAAAATGCTTTTGATGTATGAGGATTTCGCCTGTTTCCATATAAGCATCGTAGTGCTCTTCATCGATAGCATAAGCAAAGCCAAATGCTTCTAAGGCTGAATCGTGTTTTTCTAAAGCGGTATAGGCATAACCCATATTCATCCAAGCTAAGGCGTTAAACGGATTTTTATCCAAAAGTGCATTGTGAAAGCCAATACTGTCTTCATAAGCTCCCGCGTATTCAACTGCCCAAAGCATTTGTTTATAAGCCTCTTGATGGTCTGGACTAAGTCTAAGTGTGGTTTTAAGTGCTCTCAACATTTGTTTGTAATTTCTGTTTAAAAAATGAATATTAGCTTCCAAAAAATAAAACTCAGCTTTTCTCGAATCGTCTAAAACTCTATTTTCTCTTCCTTTTTTTAATATTTGCAGGACTTGAGAACTTTTTTTTGTTGTAAATATTTTCTATACCTTCAGATTCTAAAATCTCAAAAGCATCAGGATATTTAGACTTTATTTCTCCAAAAGTGACATTAAATGTTTCTATATTTTTTAATTTTAAAGCAGATACTGCTTTAAAATAAAGTAAAATGAAGCTACTCGGATATTTTGAAATTGCTTCTTTACTCAGTTCAAATAACTCTTGCCACAACGCATTTTTTTTGCAATATTCTAAGAATCCGGCAAAAACCGTAAACTTCAAATTTAATACCGTTACCTTAAAAAATCATGCAATAAATCTGAAAACAATTCTTCTATTTCTTCTTTATACATTAAATTACAGCGTTTTTAAATTTCTTTTTCCTTAAAACTTAAACAATGTAGTTACTAATTTAGAAAAAACTAAAAAAAAAATGAAAAAAAATGTGAAAGTGTGGAAAGATTTTTTTTTAGAACATTCAAAACGAATTTAATTTTTTTAGGGTAATAAATCACATTTTATTCAATCTTTATCTCAGTGTAATAATTTCCAAATTTCAAAATAAAGTTTTCATACATCTCAATACTTGTGACATGGCAAAAATTTAACTTCAATATAAAACTTTATTTCTTCAGTTTAAAGTTATTCTAAATTATTCATAAATATGAATGTAATTTTGTTTCTGAATAAAAATTGCGCGTTGGTGTCTAACCTTTATTGTAAATTTGCTAAAATTCAATTTTATGAAACCTATTTATGTTGTTGCTATTTTATTATTAATGGGTGGAATTGCAGCTCTGACTGTACAAGCTAAGGATGTTGCTACCTACTCTAATTTTGCCGATGCCAACACAACGGGTGAGCGCGTTAAAGTGGCGGGTCAACTCTGTAAAGAGAAGAAAATGATTTACGATCCCACCAATAATCCGAACGAGTTTCTTTTTTCTCTACGCGATGCTAAAGGAACAGAAATGGAGGTGCATTTAATGAAACCAAAACCACAAGATTTTGAGCTTTCAGAGCAAGTGGTTGTTACTGGAGAAGTTAAAAAAGGTGTTTTTGTTGCAAACGACATTTTAATGAAATGCCCGAGCAAATACAAGGATGAAGAGATTTACATGAAGAAAAATAAATCGTAAAATCAATTACGAATTACGAATTACGAATTACGAAATCAAGGGGTCGTAATTCGTAATTCGTAATTCGTAATTTTAAGAATTAATAATGCAGAGTTTTTTAGGCGAAAATTTATTTCCACGCTATATTGGTCATTTTGCTATTATTGCGAGTTTTTGTGCTGCGTGTTTGGCGACTTATGCATTCGTTCGAGCAACACAAACTTTAAAGGATTCTCAAACACAAAGTTTGTGGCAACGGATTGGTGTATGGTCATTTAGTCTTCACGGAATGAGCGTGATAACTATCATATCGTGCATTTTTTACGTGATGATGACCAAACGGTTTGAATACTTCTATGCACATTCTCACACAGATAAAGATTTGCCTTGGTATTACGTATTCGCTGCTTTTTGGGAAGGGCAGGAGGGGAGTTTTTTGCTCTGGATGTTTTGGCATGTTATGCTCGGTGCGTTTTTAATTTTCTATCTTTCCAAAATAGATAAGAGAAATATTACCTCTTCTGAAAATTTCAAATGGATGCCCGCTGTACTGAGTGTTTTAGCGTGCATTCAAATTTTTCTGACCTCTATGATTCTCGGTGTTCAAGTGGGTTGGGGTGATCACATCATAAAATGGGGTTCTAATCCGATTTTATTATTACGAGAGGCGAACGAAATGCCATTTATTAAAGATGGTTATGTGGAAAAATTAGCGCAATCTGCACGCGGATTAAATCCATTATTGCAAAATTACTGGATGACGATTCATCCTCCGACTTTGTTTTTGGGTTTTGCCTCAACATCTATTCCATTTTGTTTTGCTATTGCGGCTTTGTGGCAAAAAAAATATACACAGTGGTTACCGTTGGTGCAACCTTTTTCGCTTTTTTCTGCTGCTATCTTAGGATTGGGTGTTTTAATGGGTGGCGCTTGGGCTTATGAAGCGCTCAGTTTTAATGGTTATTGGGCTTGGGATGCGGTCGAAAATATGAGTCTGGTGCCTTGGCTGGTTATGGTAGCAGGTATTCATACGCATTTAGTGGCGCGTACAACGGGTAATTCATTGCGCTCAACGTTTGTTTTTTATTTGCTCTCGTTCAGTTTGGTGCTGTATTCCACTTTTTTAACGCGCTCAGGTATTTTGGGAGAAACGAGTGTGCATGCTTTTACTGAATTGGGTCTTGAAAACCAATTGATATTGTTTCAAGTATTCTTTTTGGCTTTAGCAATTTATTTATTTGCCAGAAATTACAAGGCTATACCGAGTAACAAAAAAGAAGAAACCATAGCGAGCAAAGAGTTTTGGATGCTCATTGGCGCACTTATTTTGGTTTTAAGTGCTGTTTTAATGACGTTTACGACTTCCATTCCCGTTTTTTCAAAAGTTCAATCATTTCTTGGCAGCACGTTTGGTTACAAAACAAAAGCTTTGACTTCTCCGATTGACCCGTTAGGGCATTACAATAAAACGCAATTATGGATTGCTGTTTCGATGGGAATTATTTCGGGATTTAGCCAAACGCTGAGATTTAAAGAGTTTAATTTTGCTAATCATCGCAATAAGTATTTGATACACATTGCTATTTTGGGTGGAATTTCTTTTCTGTTCAGTATTTTAACTGCAACCGTTTTTGCTTCGCAATATAGTAAACACGAAATATCAGGCGTTTTTGAAAGTTTAAAAGGACTTTTTCTGATGCCTTGGCAATATGCATTGATGCTTTTTGCTGGTGTTTTCACAATTGTTTGCAATATAGATTTTATCGTTTCTCGCGCTAGAACAGGATTAAAAACAACAGGCTCTGCTTTTTCTCATCTCGGTTTTGGAATTCTGGTGGTCGGAATCCTTATCAGTGGAATTAACAAGAACTGGATTTCAACCAATCGCTTTGCGATGGAAGGCATTGCTGGCTTTAGCGATGAACAGTTCAATAAAAATATTCTGCTCATTAAAGGTGCGCCTATGTTTATGAGCGGTTATCAAGTAGAATACCAAAGTGATACTGCTTATGGTTCGCATCGAGATTATACTTTGGTTTTCAGAAAAAAATCACCTGATTTAAAAACGACTTTAGATTCATTCGTCACTCATCCCTACGTTTTATACGATAAAAAAACGGGTAAACTCGCGTCGACGAATCCAGATACGCGACACAAAGTTGGTTATGATATTTTTACTTATATACCAGCATTGCCGCCAAGCGAACAAAATCCAGAAATGGCTAAACGCGAAGAGGACAGTTTGAAATACAACATTTTTTCGCTTAAACTCGATGATACTTTGCGCATTACTGGTAAATTAACCGATACCTCGACTCAAAAATATTTAGTTACGCTCGATAGTTTGAGTTTTAAACCCAAACATCCTAAGTATGTGCCTGAAGTAAATGATATTGTTGTGAGCGCACATTTAAAGTTTAAGAACGCACAAGGCAAAACGTTTGATGCAGAGCCTTTGGTTTTAGTGCGTGGTGGATTTGTATATCAATTACCCGCTACGGTTAATAATTTGGGTGTCCGTGTAAAATTAGAACCTACTATTTTTGATGCGCTTATTAAAACTGAACAACAGAAGCAAATAAAAGAGTTGGCATTTTCTGAAAATCAAACGCAAGTTTTAGAAGATGGCGCTCGCGCAACTTTTGTAGGTATAAACGCACAACCCAATATTCCTGAAAGCGAAAAACAAGCAGGAGATATTGCTTTTTCAGCCATTATTAAAGTGGAGAAAAACAACCAAACAAGTATTGTTCAACCTGTTTATATCATTCGCGAAAATCAACCGTTCTCAATTCCTGCTGATATTGCAAGTGCGGGTTTGAGTTTAACTATCGCAAAAGTTGACCCACAGAATAAAAAAATTATTATCGGTATCAATAACGCCAAGAAAAACTTTAACGTGCCAATAAATATTGCTGAAAATGCACCACGTACAGACTATATCGTTTTAGAAGCCACCGTCAATCCTGGTATTAATTTGGTGTGGTCGGGTTGTTTGCTTATGCTTTCTGGCTTTGTGATGATGTTGGTTCTGAGGTTGCGTAGAAAGTGAATTTATTCCAATTCTTTCAACTTTTCATACAACCAATTGATACTCGCAATACCCACTTTTTTATCTTCTTCCATCTCGGCGTAAATTTTATTAATTTCAGTTTTATCGCCGGGGTTTAAGCGCATCAGTTTGCGCACATATTTTATAAAATTTAAAAATAGTGCGCGACGATTCTCTGTCACTTCTTTATGGCGATGCAAAAAAGTTTTAAAGCTATCAAGCAGCGATTCAAGTGCCATATCTTCGTCAGTATCGAAATAAATAGTTACAAGCGCTGATTTAGAATTTAATATTAAGCCAATATCTTTAAAATCTACAGTATTTAGAAGTGGAATAGCTTTGTCGTACTTCTTTTGGTAGATATAAAGTAATGAGTAATTATAGGCGGTTAAGCTTTCTTTCTCGTTTTCAGGTAAATATTTGCTAAAATTTTTGAGAAAATTTTCCGTCCATCCAAATTCTCCAAGGCGGAGAGCGATAGTAACTAAGTTTCTAAATAAGAAAGTTTTAATAGTGCCATCAAGTATTAATAATTCAGTTTTATCGAGCAGCTCTCTACAAATTTCAAAATACTCTCTCAAATAATGCGTATTACCACGATTCAATTTTCGAGAACAAAAATTAAGTAAATGGTAATAATTTTGTTCAGCTTCTTTGGGTAAAAGGAAACTTCTATTATTATTTAGAACTTTTTTTAACTGATTGTAGAATTCATCGCTATCATCATTAGTTAATGTTTTGTAAATCAAATAATATATTACAATTGGAGGAACTTCGGAATAAGCGTTTTTTTCTAAATGTTCTAATATTTCATCTACAAAAAGCAATTTAAAATCGTGAGAGATAAGATTCTTTCGGTTCAAAACAGTTGAATACCAGCGCAATTTTTCCGCCAAATAAAATTTATCTAAATTACTTATTATTTCTTCTACGTTGCTTTTATCAAATCTGTTGTCTTCTTCTTCGCGCATATCGTACAGGTTTTTTTGCGTATAATATTGCAAATAATAAAACTCTGCGCTCCTATACGTTTGTTGATGCGTTAAAACGTCAGCACTTCTATCGGTGCTGTTAATCAGTTTTTCAAGTTTTAATTCCGTTACAGCTTCCATTAAATAACCCGCTTTTTGCAAAGGCTTTTTTTCAAAAATTTCTTGCGCTAAATAGTCTTCAACCAACCGCAATAAATCGGAGCAATGTTTTCTAAATCGGGCATCATTAAAGGGCGTATTGTGCCCTTCCACACTCTGCCATACGAGTTCTTTAGTTAAGATTTTTTTCTTAGCAGCATTAATGTGCTCAGCCAATGAATCGAACAAAAGAATGAGTTTTTCGTTCGCATTGAAGTAGGGTGAGTCAACATATTTTCGCAAACGATTTTGTTGGATTTTTTTAAAAGTTGCGAGTATAGTGTAAAGTTTTGAATCAGTCATAGCAGTTTTTTAAAAAAATCAATTAAATTTAATCGCATACCTATATCACTGATTTGTGGTATGATAGTTGCAGTACAAAAGTATAACTAAAGCATAAAATATTTCATTGTTCCTTCAATTTTTAAGAATAAAATTATTTCTTTTTTCTGAAAATATAGTTCAATAAATACATAATGCCTTATAAATTAATTATTTCTAAGCGGTGAAAAATTTTTTTTTGAAAAATTAGTAAAAAATAAATATTTCAATTGTAAATTTACACCACTTCTAAGTAATTGTGTTCTGAGAAAAATTTTATTTTTACTGCTAAATAGCGATGTACTATGAAATGTCCCATTACTAATTTTGTGTTTTTAGCTTCGCTGTTGTGTTTTGCATCTGTTACAAATGCCCAAGTTGGCGCAAGTACCAGCTATGCTCAAACCACAATTAATCAGCCAACTGTTGTCAAAACTGTGACTTATAATGGTTCCTTTTTTGACCAAGTTGTTTTAACTGATAACTGTACTGCCACGCTGAACGCCGACGGCACTGTTTCTGTTGTGCCAGATAGAGATTTTGTTGGAGTAGCTTCTGTAAATTACACTGTATGTGCTGATGCTACACGCAAAGATTGTGCTTGTGGTCTTGTTACTGTTCAAGTAAACGACAACCCAACACCTTATTACGATAATAGCATTGTTTACACTGAAAAAAATCAGAAATCAATATTTACTATTCCAAATGCTTTTGCTTTCGATGGACAAATCCCTACTCCACATGGGGTATTATCTGTTAATGCTAATGGTGTTGTAGCTTATAGACCTGCTACTGGATTTTCTGGTATTGATGATTACATATTTGATTCTCCTGATGGTAAATCACATTACGAGGTGACTTTTGAAGTATTTGCGCTTAAAGTTAAAAACACTTTTGCCATAGATGATACTATTTCAATTAAACCCAATGGAACTTTTCAATATAATTTATTGCAAAATGACAAACTCAATAATGTATCTAATATAACACCTTCTCCTTCCGATTTTCAACATTGTTATGTTACTTCAGTTACCAATGGGGTAGTTAATATTGTTGCTGAAAAAGGATATACTGGATTGGCTTCTTTTAAATATACGCTCACCAATAATAGTGGCTTGACCGAAACCGCAACTGTTCATATTACAATCTCTAATTTTGATCCATCTAAAGCAGTGTATGAGTTAACTGTACCTGCTAATGCAAAGTATATTTTTAACTACGATAATTTAAACGCTGGTGATGGTGCCACGTTTAAAGTTATTTCAAATGCCAATTCAAATGGCGATAATTTGAGTTTCTATAACAATCTTGATACTGTTTTAAACGGTTCGTTCCAACCATTAAAAAATGTTTTTGTCTTCACTCCGGCACCTAATAGTATTGGTAGTGACTTTAATTTAGTATATTGTAAAAATTCAAATTGTAGCGAGTATAAATATGTTCAGCTTGTTTTTCATACTGCTAATAATGCGACATGTTCGAACAAATGTTTATTCCCCGGTGATGCCAATAACGATGGCACAGTCAATATGCTCGATTTGTTTCCGATAGCTGCTAATATGGGTACTTATGGTACAGCACGTTCAGACGCTAATGTTTTAAATTGGTATGGTAGAACGACTTCTGATTGGGCTAAAGAAGATGTTTCAAGCCCTGATACACACCTGAATCTAAAATTTGCAGATACCAATGGAGATGGCATAATTAGTGCCGATGATACAAGTGCTGTGAGTTTGAATTATGGAAACACATCTCGACTTTCGGCACAAACTTATACAGAAAACAGTGATGTGTCGCTTCAATTGCTTTCACCTGTTGGTAGTGTTCACCCTGGCGACATGGTAGAAATTACTTTAAGTGTGGGCTCAATCGAACAGCCTGTTTATAATTCTAAAGGACTTACGTTCAGCGTTAATTACGACAGCAAAAAAATTAAAGAAAATTCAATCCAAGTTAATTTCAATAAATTTTCTTGGCTCTCACATAATAATCCGTATTTAACCCTCAGTAAGGTGGTTCAACGTGGAACAGTAGATGCTGGTTTGGTGCGCAGTCAAAATCTTGGCTCAACAGGTCACGGTGAAATTGGCAAAATTCGCGGTGTAGTTATTGAAGACGTTGCAGGCATTAGCCAAGGCAATAACCCAACGGTGCGTTTTAGCGTGGGCGATATTTATGTTGAAGATGCTAATGGTAATGCAAGCCTCATAAAAGGTGGTAGCATTGAAATACCAATTCTGCCAAAAACTACTAACACAGTATTACAAAATAGTGATTTACACGTTTATCCAAATCCAGCAAATACAACCGCTAATTTTTACCTCAATGGTGATAATGCTTTGAACTCGGTGCGTTTGGTAGATTTAGCAGGCAAAACAATTTCTGAATTCTCAAATATAAATTCAAAGCAATTTACAATCCCTTTGAGTGGTATGTCAAATGGTTTATACATCTTAGATGTTAAAACAGATAAAGGCAGAATCACACAGAAGTTGCAAGTATCCGAATAATAGGTGTCAGGAATCAGGTGTTAGGTGTCAGTTTTTTTACTGACTGATAATAGCTGAAAATTGACAACTGTTTATAATCCCATGATAAATGTTGGAGGCTGCGTAAGCAGCCTCTTTTTTTTGTATTATCTTTGCCAAAAATTTTATGTCTATTCGCGTTCGATTTGCACCAAGCCCAACAGGTGCATTACATATTGGCGGTGTGCGCACTGCGCTTTTCAATTACTTACTCGCCAAAAAATTAGGTGGCACTTTTGTGCTACGCATTGAAGATACAGACCAAACGCGGTTTGTTGAAGGCGCAGAGGACTATATTGTCGAATCATTAAAATGGTGCGGCATTTCGCCAACAGAAGGAGTTGGTTTTGGAGATGGAAAATATGCACCGTATAGGCAATCGGAAAGAAAAGAAATTTACTTGAAATATGTTCAACAACTTTTAGATGAAGGTAAGGCGTATTACGCTTTTGATACCAGCACAGAATTAGAAGCCATGCGCGAACGATTGAAACACAGTTCGCACCAAGCTTATTCTATGTACACGCGCCTTTCTATGCGGAATAGCATTACTTTAAGTGCAGCCGAAATTGCAGAACTTATAGACCAGAATACGCCGTATGTTATTCGCTTAAAAGTCGAACAAGGCAAAAATATCGTGGTGCACGATTTGATACGCGGCGATGTGCACGTGAAATCGGATGATGTGGATGATAAAGTTTTAATGAAATCGGATGGTATGCCTACGTATCATTTAGCGCATTTAATTGATGATTATTTAATGGGAATAACGCACGTTATTCGGGGCGAAGAATGGCTGCCATCAGCACCGCTGCATGTTTTATTGTACGATGCGTTGGGTTGGAAACACTCGACGCCAAAGTTCGCGCACCTACCGCTTATTTTACGCCCTGATGGGAAAGGTAAACTCTCTAAACGCGATGGTCAAAAATTTGGATTTCCTGTTTTTGCTTTGGGTTGGAAAGGTGCTACACCTGATACATCTTTTGACGGATTTAGAGAATTTGGATTTGAACCTGAAGCAGTCATTAACTTTTTAGCGCTTCTCGGTTGGAATTCTGGTACTGAGCAAGAAATTTTTTCTGTAGATGAGTTAGTACAACTCTTTACCATTGAAAAAATACAAAAAGCAAGTGCACGTTTCGATTTCGATAAAGCGAAATGGTTCAATCAGCAATATATTTTGCGGATGGATACTGATACCATTGTCAAAAGACTTATTCCTTTGTGTGCTGAAAAAGGATATACAACTGACTCTGTATTTCTTTCAACTTTTGCAGAGTTAATGCGCGAACGCGTTCATTTCTTTCCAGAGTTTTTAGAAAACGGCTATTATTTTTTTGAACCCGTTAAAACTTACGATGTTGCACAATTGCAAAAAAAATGGAAATCACCTATTCGCGAACAATTCATAGAGTTTGTAAATGACATAAGCACTTTAACATTCGAAGACGCACAAGTTTTAGAAACACAAGTGAAAGAAGCGATGAACACACGCGGATTTAAAATTGGAGACATGATGCCGTTGTTGCGTTTAGCACTCGCTGGAGTTACTGCTGGTCCACCTGTTTTCGAAACGATGCTTTTGTTGACAAAAGCCGAAACAATGAATCGTTTACACAATGCACCTTCCAAATTTGATTTAGAGACAAGTTTAAATTAAGAAAATGAAGTTAAGCAGTTAAGTTCATCCCACCAATCTTTATTTCGTAATTTAAAAAATTCTTTTTTTTTGCGAAATTATCGTGGATTTGTTTAAACATAACTATAATTGTGCTGTTTGCGGTGTTCGGTTAATTTGTTTAAACATAACTATAATTGTGCTGTTTGATTGAATGCGCAGTTCAAAAAAATTGAAAATTTTTGATTAACATCAAAAGAGTTTCATTAATAAAAATAGAAATTAAGAAAAGACACAAAAGGTCATAATTATTTTTATAAAAACCCCTACTAATTTTAGTAAGCACCCGAATAACGTCTCAAAAACCATTCTAAACTTAAAAACCCAGCGATAAGAAAAAATAACCACTTTTTATTAAGTAGTGGTTCGGTTTGAGTGGTAGCAAACAACATGGGTTTTGTTTTTTTTGCTGCAATAATTTGTGCTAATTGCTCCGAATTGCTTAATGGCAAACTCACTCCACCTGTTTGTTGACTCAAAGCGCGCAACAAAGCATGATTTGCTGTTAGGTCGGTAAGCTCTAACTGAATAGCTTGAACGTTAAATCCACCTTCGGCTTCGAATTTTTGACCATTGAAATAAGTCGTTGCTTTATAGCGATAAAAATTTGCAGGCAACACTCCAATGTTGTAATCGTAACTATCGCCATTTTTATTCATTGTATAGTTGTATTGTTCGCCTTTAGGCGCAGTGACAGTCAGCGTAACATCGGGCGTATTGATGCGCTGAAATGAATTATTGTATAGCTCAGCATTGAAACTAATGGTTTCATTTTCTCTGAACGATTGTTTTTCGGTCGTGACCTTAAACTTGCGTTTATCTTCTTTAACACTCAGGTACTGAATAATTTTTAAAAACAAATCATCGGTGATATCATTATTCTGATTTTGTGCATAATTGAACAAACGCCATTTCCATAAACCTTCTGCGGCAATTATTCCTGTTCGAATACCGTCGCTTTCACCCAAAACTACTAATGGAAAATTTGTTTCAATTTTTCCTATTTTCTGATTATACAAGGTTTGACCGTTTCCAGTAACTTTAAAATTGCCGAAAGGTGCGGTTAACGGAACAAATCCATTTATTTTTCTTTGATTATCGTTTAGTTCAAACAAATTGAAATTATTATTCAAAACCGCTTGCACCTCATTTGTTTGCCTGCCGCCATCGCTCGTAATACTCAATATATTTTGTTGTGTTGCTAATCTTCTCAAATCAGTTTGCGTACCAACTATATATAAGCGCGGAATTTTTTTAGTGTTCATCGCCGCCATAAATCCATCCGCACCATTATTGGCGTATCCAGGTAATTGGTGGAGCACAACAAAATCGACATTCGACACATCATTTTTTACCTCACTCGCGTAAGCAGTTATTACATTATAGTTTTTATTTTGAGATAACGCTTCATTCAATGCCGATACATCTGGATGTGGTGCAAGTGCCAAGAGTAATATTTTTGTCCGCGCATCGAGTACATCGATATAAAAATCGCGCACATTATTCGATGTCGTCGACTCTCCATTCACTGCACTAATTGTCGCTCGATAATGATTAACACCCGCTTCAGTTGCCTCAATTGTTATTTCTTTGGTGGTGAAAAAATCGGGAGAGTTGATAGAGATTTGTTGCGTGCCGACAGTTCTCGGTGCACCACTCGCATCAATCTTTTGAACTGTCAAGGTCGTATTCGCGCCACTGCAATTAAAAGCAGCAACATCAATTTGAACGTTAAACTTATCGCTTAAATACACGATAGAATTACTCAACACGCGTTTAATGGCAATATCTTTTTTGGGCGTCGTATCACCTACAGCTAAAGTATAAATGGGCGATTTTAAATTTTTTGCATTGTACAAGGGGTTAGTGCTTTCGTTATAAATACCGTCCGTTGCCATTACAACACCCGCCACATTGCTTTCAGCATAATTATCGGCAACATAGTCCAATACTTCGGACATATTGGTGAGCTTATCGTTTTGAGAAGCATCAAAACCCTCGCGTACACGTTCACCAAAACTCAATTTTTTAATATCGAAATTAGAACCAAGTGCTGTTTCGAGCTGATTGAGTTTATTAATTACCGTCGTCGAATCGTTTATAGCGGATTTCATACTGCTCGATGCATCCTGCGCAATAACAATGACTGGCTTTTTGATTTCCGTTTGTTGCGTTTTAATCATCGGCGAGAGCAACAAAAAACACAAAGAGCTTACGGCTGCGGCGCGCAAAGTGTATAAAACGGCACGTAATGTTTTGGAAAGACTGTTAAAACGCGTATCGCGACGATATAACAAAACACTGAGTGCAATGCCAACAGCAATGCAAGCTAAAATAAGAAACGGAGAATAGGATAGACTTAACATGTTATAGTTGTTAGTTGATAGTTGTTAGTTGATAGTTTTTTTATCAAAGGCAATGTTTCAACTATTAACCCATCTTAAACGTTAAAATTTACTTTTTCGTTGCACACATTTGTTGATAGTTTATGATTATGAACAACTACTAACTATCAACTATTAGAAAGTTCGAAAGTAAAACTTGTTACGCCATTTTTATGCGTCACTTTAATATCAGCATCATGAACATCGCATATTTTTTTTACAATAGAAAGCCCTAAACCTGTTCCTCCCGTTTCAGAAGCAAGCGTAAAATAACGATTGAAGATGTTTTCTAAGTTTTCGGGAGTTAAATGAGCACTTGAATTTTCTATAGTGCAAACAATAGCATTATTTACTTCACTAAGTTTAGCATTTATAAACTTTGTGCTATTTAGAGGTGAATTGTGTTTTATAGCATTATCAAAGAGGTTTTGAAGTAATCTATGAATGAGTTGCATATCGGCATTGATAAAAAAAGGTTTGTTGCCAGGTATTTCTAAGTTGGGTTTGATATTATTATCAGAGAATTTTTTTTCATAGCCCATGAATGTATCTTGAAGAATTTCAGACAATGAAAATCTTTCTTTGTTTATTTTTAATTGAGGTGTTTCTAATCTAGAGAGTTCAAATAAATCGCTGATAAGTTTTTTGAGTTTTTCACCCTCTCTAAGGCTTGATTCTAAAAATTGTTTGTCTTGAGTAGCCAATATCGTAGAGCTGTCATGATTGGCGGTTTCACCTAAACCTCGTAGGTTTTGAAAACCTACGAGGTTTTTACCACGCATTAAAACGGTTTCAACATAACCTAAAATACTGGTTATAGGCGTGCGTAAATCGTGCGAAATATTAGCAATCATTTCTTTACGCTGCGTTTCTACTTTAGAGAGTTGGTCGTAGCTATTTTCTAAAGCAAGGTTTATTGCCACATTTTCATCGAGGGATTGTTTAATTTTTTTCTTCAATTGCGATTCGCGCTGTAAAACATTGCGAACCCACCAAATGAGTAAACCAATAATAGGTAATGATAAAATTAAGGCAAACAACAAGTGCATTAATGCTGCTTTTTGTGCACTCATAATGAAATCGTCAAACTTCTCATCAATCATGATTATACCTACTTGTTTGTTTTTACTATTTAAAATAGGTGAAAATGCTGAAAGCCAAGTGCCGAGCATATCACTAAAAATAGGTATGATGCCTCCTTTAGTATATTTCTGTTTGAGTTGGGTTGGAAAAGTCGGATAAGGATGTCTAAAATAAGGTGTATCAGCCGAAGTAACGATAAAATAAAATTCATTACTTACTGAATCTAAAATTAAAGTGTAAATGGGTGTATTGAGCATTGTAGCTACCGCATTTTTTTGCAACATTTTGTGTAAAATCAGGTAACTCGAATCTTGATTGTTCGAATTAATCGCGCCTATCTTTGTATATTTTTGGGTAAGTGCCTCGTGTTTGTCGCCATCAATTTGTAAAGCTACCGATTGTGCTATACCTTCTAATCTGAGTAAAGTAGCACTTTCAGAATTAGAAATATCACTATAATATGTTTCGAGCGAAAATAAAACACTCAAGCCTATGAGTGCCAGTGATACAATTAATACTAAGCGGTTGTAATTATCTATCATAAATTAGTTATCAGTTAACGTTCGGGGAACTTTTAAAGTTCCCCGAACGTTAAAAAAACAAATTTAGTCAGAAATTATCACAAAATTATAAGCAGGGATTATCTCAAAACTCAAAGGTTTTCTTTAACGTTCGGGGTTAACGTTAAAAAAATTATTTTTCATACATGGCGAGATTTACCAAACCTAAACGTTGTAAAAAATGACCAAACGAAACGCGCAAAACCCCTAATCCGTAAATTGTGCTACGTTTTAAATTAATGGACGAAGCTTCTTCGAAGTATTTTGTAGGGCAAGTGACTTCTGCAATATCGAAACCTGCATAAATGATTTGTGAAAGCATTTCATTGTCGAAAACAAAATCGTCAGAGTTTTGATTAAAATTGATGCCGCGCAAAACCTCCGCCGAAAAAGAGCGGTAACCTGTGTGATATTCGGAAAGTTTGTAGTTAACCAACAAGTTTTGCGTTAAGGTTAATGCCCGATTTGCGATGTATTTCCAAATCGGCATACCGCCTTTCAACGCACCTTTACCCAAAATACGCGAACCCAAAACAACAGGATATAATTCATCGCCAATTAAATTTACCATGGCAGGAATTAATTTGGGCGTGTATTGGTAATCGGGGTGGAGCATGATGACTATATCGGCATTAATTTCGAGTGCTTTATTATACAATGATTTTTGATTCCCGCCATACCCTTTGTTTTTTTCGTGTACTAAAACGTGTTGAATACCAAGCGCACGCGCTTTTGCTGATGTATCGTCGCGACTTGCATCGTCGCAAAGAATGACTTCATCGACAATATCGAAAGGGATCTCTTTGTAAGTTTTTTCTAAAGTGAGCGATGCGTTATATGCAGGCATCACAACAACAACTTTTTTTCCAGCGTACATGATAGGTGATAGTTGACAGTTGATAGTTGACATTTGATAGTTAATAGTCGACAGTTGACAGTTGACAGTTGATAGTTGACAGTTGATAGAAATTTTGGTTTTTATCACTTGTCACTTGTCACTTATCACTTATCACTTATCACTTATCGCTTATCACCTATCACTTATCACTTAATGAGCATTTTATTTATTACTTGCCACTTGTTCAGTTTCAACAGCAGCTTCAACTTGTTCTACCACAGTTTCTTCAGGTTTAGCCCCTGTTTCATCGATTTTCTAATTCAATAAATTATGGGTTTTCATAAAATTAAACCACTTAATAATTTTTTTGATGTCTGATATATGAACCTTGTCTGTATCATGCTCTGGCAAAATTTCAAAAAAATAGGCGCGCAAAGTTTTATTGTCCGATTTTTCAGATGGTGGAGGAGTCGCTTCCGATTTTTCCAATATAAAAGTAAAAACTTCTGCCAATGAAACAGCCTCAGTAGTTGTATAAACTGAAATGGCTTCAAATGGCGAAAAAATGTGCGACCGTTGTGGATAATAATTTTTAGTTCCTGTTATAACATCTTCTGCAATGATGCCATCTTTACGAGCTACAATAATTTTTAAAACGCCACCTAAACCACTCACAGAAATCAAATTCTTAACATCAATCATAAAAACTTAAATTTAATAAGCACAAATTTGTATTAACGCTTTATTGAGGCGTTGTATTGGTAAAAATAATTTTTCTAAATTCGGCGCAAACGGTACGGGTGTATCGAGTGAGGCAACACGAAGAACGGGTGCATCTAAATGTTCGAATAAATTTTCGTTTATCCATGCTGAAATTTCACCGCCAATGCCGCAGAAAAGCGTGTCTTCGTGCAAAATTAATGCGCGATTTGTTTTTTTAACACTTTCTGCAATAGTTTCGTAGTCTAAAGGCACTAAAGTGCGCAAATCAATCACATCTGCTGAGATATTTAATGCTGTAACGGCATTTTTAGCCCAATGTACACCCATGCCGTAAGTGAAGATACTTACTTGGTTCCCAGATTCGACAATACGCGCTTTACCGAACGGAATGGTGTAATAATTATCAGGAATTGATGCTGTGATTGAACGGTATAAAGCCTTATGCTCAAAAAACAGAACGGGGTTTCCATCTTCGAACGATTGAAGCAATAATCCTTTAGCATCGAACGGATTTGAAGGATAAACTATTTTCAATCCAGGAACGTGCGTGAACCAAGCCTCATTACTTTGCGAATGAAAAGGACCCGCTGCTATACTTCCGCCTGTTGGCATTCTAATAACTACGCCTGCATTTTTACCCCAACGATAATTTAGTTTTGCCAAATTATTGACAATTTGGTTGAAACCACAAGTAACGAAATCGGCAAACTGCATTTCAACCATGGCGCGCATATTGCAAATACTTAGCCCTAAAGCGGCACCGACAATAGCGCTTTCACAAAGCGGTGTATTTCGAACGCGCTCTTTACCAAATTTTTCAACAAAACCTTCTGTTACTTTAAAAACGCCGCCGTATTCAGCAATGTCTTGACCCATTAAAACAAGTTCTGGAAAGCGTTGCATAGCTAAATCTAAACCATTTTTAACTGCATCGACGAACCGTTTTTCAGAAGTGTTTTGAAAGTCGGGTTCAAAAAATCTTTCCTCATAATTATCGGTTGAGTAGACATCTTTCAGTTCATTTTCTTCAGTCGATTCAATAGCGGGAAACTCAAAAGCTTTGTGTGTATCATTATCTATTTCTTTTTTGAATTGAGCACGCAAATCGGCTATTTCTTTTTCTGTTATAATGTTTTTTTCTAAAAGAAAATTTTCATAATTTGTGACAGGGTCTTTTTCAGACCAAGCTTTTTGTAAATCATTTGGCACGTATTTTGTGCCCGACGCTTCTTCATGTCCGCGAACACGAAAAGTTTTACATTCAATGAGGATGGGTTCTGGATTTTCACGAATTTCTGCGGCTAATTTTTTGACAGTTTCATATACTTCTAAAATATTATTCCCTTCGACTACGTAACCACGCATGCCGTAACCTGCGGCGCGGTCAACTAAATCGTTACAAGCATACTGCTCATTTGTTGGCGTAGAAAGACCGTACATATTGTTTTCAATAACAAAAATGACAGGTAGTTTCCAAACTGCTGCCACATTTAAAGCTTCGTGAAATTCTCCTTCTGAAGTTGCACCTTCACCTGTAAAAGCCAAAGAAACCCTTTTTTCATTTTTTAATTTGTGCGCTAAAGCAACACCGTTTGCTAATGAAAGTTGGGGTCCGAGATGTGAAATCATGCCAACAATATGATGCTCTAAAGTGCCGAAATGGAATGAACGATCTCTTCCTTTTGTAAAACCATCGCTTTTGCCTTGCCATTGCGCAAATAAATTATAAAGCGGTACTTGACGTGCAGTAAAAACTCCCAAATTTCTGTGCATCGTAAATATAAATTCATCAGGCATTAAAGCCGCCGCACAACCAACCGATATTCCTTCCTGACCAATTCCAGAAAACCATTTGCTCACTTTTCCTTGCCGAATGAGGAGGAGCATTTTTTCTTCAATGAGGCGAGGGTAGAGAATCTTATGATATAGGTCTATAAGTTCATCTTTATTTAACGCTGTATTGAATATGAGTTTAGGAAGTTCAAGAACCATTAAGTGAAATTTGGACAAAATTACACAGAAAATAATTTTAAAAACGAACCCCAATAAAAAAACCTTCCCATAAAACTTTCATAGTTTTAAAAAGAAGGTCTTTTATATTTTTGCAAGAAAAATTAAGCTGGAGTGCCTGGGTCGTTATGACTGCCAGTTAAATCATCAATTTTGTGCTGAATAGCGCTTTGTGCATCAGCCAACTTGCTTTTAGCTGCATCCACTAAATCACCTGGATGAGCAATCGCCTCTGAAGTAGCGTGCTGAACATTAGCAAATGTACTTTTAGCAGCATCTACTACACTACTCGGATTAGCAATAGCACCTTCTACAGCGTGTTGCGCATCCGCTAATTTATCCGCTACTGCATGCTTAGCATCGTCAAGCTTATGCATAGCAGAGTCTTTCATAGCATCTAAATCAACGCCTGTTTTTTCTTCAACTGTGTGTTTCAAATCTTGAACCATATCACTGGCTTTTTTTAATAAATCATCTAATCCCATTTTTTTTGCTTTTAATTGTAAAAAATAAAAAATCTAAAACTTTAAAAACCAATTCGTTTAACTAACGATGGTGGAGCTGGGGAGAATCGAACTCCCGTCCGAACAAAGCACCACAAAGCCTTCTACATGCTTATACAATTATTAGTTTTTCGAGTA
>JAYWBA010000289.1:0-8471 GCA_043781915.1 Saprospiraceae bacterium | reverse complement strand
GGAAAAATTAGTTTTTGTGGCTGCGAAGCCGCCACAAAAACAATTTTTCCCCAGTTTTACTCGGCTCGAAGCCGAGTAAAACTGAATTAAAGCATATTTGTTAGGTCTAAGCGGTTAAATCTGCATTATATTAACAAAATATACTTGTGTATATCGCGTAGGAGCTTCGCACCTAATAGGTTTTTTCACTTTTCACTCTCATCTCCTGATTTCGGATGCGCTTGCTGATACACTTTTTTTAATCTATCGGCAGTATTGTGCAAATAAACCTGTGTGGCAGCTAAATTAGCATGACCAAGTAAATCTTTAATGGCGTTTAAATCGGCACCGTTTTCAGAAAGATGTGTGGCGAATGAATGCCGTAACACGTGTGGACTGCGTTTAGTTTGAGTTGTTACGTACCCTAAGTATTTTTTTGTAATGGCATATACTTGCCCATCAGATATGGGCAAATTTTTTTCAGTGATAAAAAGTAAATCGGAAGTAATGGCAATAGTTTCGGCTCGAAGTTTAACAAATTCTGATAGGGTAGTGTCGAGTGTTTTCGCAAAAGGGATAATGCGCTGCTTATTGCGTTTGCCCAAAACTTTCAAATAATTCTGCCCAAAATCTATATCGCTGGTTTTTAAATTCACTAATTCGCTGCGGCGTAAACCTGTTGAATAGAGTAATTCAAGCACTGTTTTTTCTAAAATTTCAGTGTAGGACGTGCCAAATTCATAATCGTTGAATAAAAATTGCAATTTTGCCATAGGAACAACTACAGGTAATCGCTCATTTAATTTCGGTCGACTCAGTTTAGCAACAGGATTAACGTCAACTTTTTCTTCTTTTTGTAAATACCTGAAATAGGCTTTAATAGAGCACAGTTTGCGACGAACAGTGCGCGCTTCTTTTTTTTCATTGGTCAGTTTGGCTTGAAAGGCTCTAACGTGTTTAAGCCCCACATCTTCATAAGATGTGAGGCTTAATGTATTTTCGCAAAAATGAACAAATTCCGACATATCGCTTGAATAAGCGAGTTGTGTGTGAGCCGATAGTTTTTTTTCAAACTGTATGTAATTCAAAAATCCTTCGGTAGGAAAATTCACTGATGTAAATTTATGAAAAACGATTTAAGCTAAAACGTCGTTACCGTATTTATCTTGCTTGTAAACTGCCTTTAAAACTTCTGCGCGCCGCTTAATGCTTGGCTTTGTGAAATTTTTTCTTGCACGCAAGTCTTTCAACGTTCTTGATTTCTCAAATTTACGCTTGTATTTTTTGAGCGCTTTATCAATATTATTTTCGTTCTTATCAACTTCGATAATGAGCATACGTAACCCGTTTTTAAAATTTTATGTTTATAAAAAAATTAGAACGCAAAATTAGGATAAAGTCTTGAGTTTTCCAATGTTTTTTAAGTGAAACAGACATTTTTTTCCTGTTTTGTGAAAACTTAACCACAAAGTACACAAGGAAAATCACAAAGTATACAAAGTGTTTGTCAAACTTATTGCTCTTTGTGATTTTCCTTGTGTTCCTTATGGTTAAATATTCTACTTGTTATAAATTACGCGATGATGCCATCGCTCCCATAAACGCTCCCATGAAAATTATCATTAGGATATATACCCCAAAAGCTGCGATGATTAACCAACCCCTCAATTTAAAGTAGCTCATTAAGTTTTTGAATACTGCAGTAACATCAGAAGATGAATTTGACCGCAATGTCCTTTGCGCGTTGTTACTAAAAGATACTAAATGTTTCCCAAGAAAGAAAATAGGGAGAGCCATAGCAAGATAAATTAAGCCAAAGAATAAACCAAAATTGCCAAAACCTGACCTTCCTGCCATCATGCTACCCATTGCACTACTCATTAATGTAGAAAATAATATTCCACCTAAAACGCAAAAACCAGCACCGATGTAAGCTAATATACCTAAGAATTTTGCCCATTTACTGGCGCTGTCTAAATAAGCCAATGCGTCTGAAGTTAATTGTCCATTGACGTTTTCACTCGCAAAACCTTGTTCTAAAGAATTTTCTTCCATTTTGTTTAAAATTTTAAATTAATAAAGACTGTTAATTTTTAAACAACTAAGGTAAGATTTCCCATTCAATAAATTGTTGATTTTATTAGAAATTTGAAATTTTATAGAGTTAAATAATGAAAACACACGCGTATGGTCAGAATTAAGCCGAAAATAGTTTTATTTATAAGCTTACCACTTCTACAAAAATAGCGCGATTTTTTCTATCCTTTTATCAATTTATTAAATTGTTTCCCATTTTTAGAATTTAATTTCCAAAAAATCGTCTCTGAAGTAAGAAATAAAAAATATTCATGCTCGAAGTTTCCCATTTATTAAAACAGTACGCTACAGGTAGCGAAACCCTTATTGTTTTGCGCGACATTAGTTTTAAATTAGAAGCAGGAGAATCTTTTTCAATTGTCGGACCCTCGGGTTCTGGAAAAACGACTTTGTTGGGTTTATGTGCGGGTTTAGATAGAGCGACTTCTGGCTCAGTTACAATTAATGGTGTTTGTATTGATGCCCTCAATGAAAACCAACGCGCAGTTATACGTAATATAAATGTCGGGTTTGTTTTCCAAAATTTTCAACTCATTCCAACGCTTACGGCTGTTGAAAACGTCATGATTCCGTTAGAGCTTCAAGGTGTTCGAAACGCGCGTGCTAAAGCATCGGAAGTATTGGACCGCGTAGGGTTGTTAGAGCGATTAAAACATTATCCTGTTCAACTTTCGGGTGGTGAACAGCAACGCGTAGCAATTGCACGTGCTTTTGTAAACGCGCCAAAACTACTTTTCGCTGACGAACCCACAGGTAATTTAGATACAGATACGCGCCAAGTTATTGAAGATTTACTTTTCGAAATGAATAATACTTCGGGTACAACTTTGGTTTTGGTTACACATGACCACGATTTAGCCGCAAAAACGAATAGAATATTGAGATTGAAACAAGGGAAAGAAGTGGTATCAGATAAGTGATAGGTGATAAGCTATAATAGTAAGAGCAAACTTATCATTTATTCCTTATCACGTATCACTTAGTTAACAAATATTCAAACTGTAACAGTAACGCCGCAATTACTATTCCGAGATGCAGAAACTCACCAAATAAATAAGGTAATTTCTGAATAGTTAAACTGAACATAATGCACATGGGTAGTGCGATAAGTATAATTTCTTCCAAACCAATTTTAGAAACAAAAAACACTGAGCAGCCAATTATAAAAAGTAGGACGTACAAAAGAGATAGGAACTTTTGAATCGCAAGTCCTTGTTGTCTAAAAATATAGCCACTCATTAACAATACAAGGGCGATGCATGAAAAACAAAACCCTAATTTAAGCAAAAGCGATGAAATATTACCCTCAGAGAATTTTAACCAGCCAAAATGTTGAACAATATCTTGGAAAAAAGGCGTGAGTTTATCGAAATAAAATAAATAAACGCCAAATAAAAATACAGCTTGAAATCCACCAATCAACAAAATAAGTATATCCTTAAAATTAAATCTCATCAGAGTAATAATTCCAATTATCGCCCAAATAAAAAAGAAGACGTACAAATAATCGAACAAACAAGCTAAACCTAACCAAATTCCTACATTGAAAATATTATTGGCAATTCTATCGTTGCGTTTGTAAACATCGAGCAAATAAAACAAAGCCAATATAACAAAAGTGTTGCCCAACAAAAAACCATTGAGCGATAAAAATTCAGGAATTAAACTTGAAAGTAAACAATAGAATAACCCTGGAAGCAAACTAAAATCTCTTGAAAAGCGAAAACGATTTGCTAAAACATTAATAAATACTGCTTGTATAAATACCAAAAACAATGCTAATAACCTTCCTGAGAAACTATTGGGATCTAATTCTGTAAACATCCAATCAGTCAATAAACCGTGAGTTTGAACATTTACTTTTATGGGTGAGAAAAAAATACTCAGCCGTAACAATATTAAATACGGTATGAGGAAAATATTTGCTAAGTCTTGTTTCGTTTTAAATAATGAGAGCATAGTAAGATTGAAAATAATTTCTCGCCTAAAAGTATTAAATTTTATGGAATTGCCTAAATAACCTTATCGACTTTATTTAATAATTGCCAATTATTGTTGAATCGCTCTGCTTATAAGGCTACTGTACGCGCTTTTAATATCAAAATCTTCTTGACTGATAGTATAGAAGCGTGGGTTTAATGCATGAAAATCTGCAAGATACTCTTGCTCAAACTGTCCAGGAGTTGGCACCAAAATAGCTGATTTTTGAAGCGCTATTACATCCATCAATGTTGTATAACCACTCCGCCCAATATAAAAATGGCTTTGTAAAATTTTTGTGTTCAAAATTTGCGAAGCCAATAAATTATGAACTTCTATGTGTTGCCAATTGAAATTGAGATTTGGATTTAACATTTCTGTTCCACGTACAAAACAGATTTTGTCAAATTTGTTGTACAAGAGATCTAGCCAATGTGCGTTAATTTGGGATACTAAAATATTTTCAAATATTGTTCTTTGCGGCTCTGGTCCTGATAAGACAAAAATACATGAATATATTTTTGTTTCTTCTGAGTATTCAAACCTTGATAATGTGCCAATAAATTTTACTTTTTGTGTTAATCTTTTAGGGATTGGGTGAGAAAGTGCACCAGAAATATTTTTTTCTGGCGTTTCAAAGTCGGGAATCCAACATTCGGCATACTTTTTTATGAAGAAATGGTGAACCTTGTTGCCAAAAAATCGTACGATGGAATTTTGAATTGGCAAATCGAGTTGGTGCGTTATGTAAATGCTTTTTATTTTTTTGCTGTAACAACCCAATCGGTTATCAGAAATTATTTGATCTATAAGATGTGACTGAATTAAATGTGACATCATTTTATTTTCAGCGTAAACAGTTTTTAAAAGTTTAAAAGCCTGAAACAACATTCCCCAAATCAAGTTTTTATTTTTGTATTCAATATTGTAGCTCGGAAGTTCGACGAATGAGAGAGTAGGGAATTCATCTCGTAAAAGTTGCAACGCCAAACCATCGGAAGCGATAATGACTTCATGGTTTTGTTGTAAATAATTTTTTATTATCGGTATGCAACGCGTCGCATGTCCTAAGCCCCAATGAAGAGGAGCAATTAAAACTTTCATCTGTGCATTTAACTTATAAAATGTTGAGCATTAACGTTATATTACATTTTTGATAGTGTAACAAAGTGCTAAATCTTGAGTCCCAATGTACGATGAAAGAGAGTATCTGAAAAAATAAAATGTTAATTTTTCATAAATTTGCCAATAAAAAAGTTTTTTATACTTAACATTGGGTTTTTATAATCTGAATTAACAGATACCTTCAAAACTATTGAGACTTTTACATCATTTAAATATTTTTTAATCTTGATTTTCATCTAATTTATGAAATTAAATATAGCGATTTTCTGCATTTTTTTTTCTATTCTTTCTCTTAAAGCACAATATGCTCCACCCAATATTGGTGACTCATTGCCGCGTGTGTTTGAACTAAACAATTTTGACGAGACAGCATTTGAAAAAATTAAATCCGATTACGAAACGACACTTCTAACTGCCAGCAAAAATGATGTAGAAACTGCATATTATTGTTGGATGCATTTGTTGAAACATCTCGAGTCTTTTTCACAAAAACGCAATATAGACTTAAATGGTGTAAAACTTTGGCTTTATATTTTTTGGCAAAAAGATGGCACTATTGATCATGTAGGTTATTTCTTAAAACCGCATTCTAAAAATATTGAGACAGAAGTTGTTAAAGCATTGATTTCAAATTTCTGCGACGAGTATAAATTTCCGCTTAAAGGAGAAAAGAATTTTTCAAACTACAATTCTGCCAATTTTCCAGTGAATATTGAAAAAACTTTTACTGAGAATAAATAAAAAAGTCATTTTATAGAACGACAGGTTCAGAGTAAATAAAAATGCGGATGTAACGAATTAAAAAGATTATCACTGAAATAAAAAAAGTGTTTATCAACTAATTCGCTTTATCCGTTTTTTCATTTGTAAGCTTCTAAAAATTGCTCAGATTAAGTTTAAATGAAGTTTTCAACCAAATTTAATTCTAATTGCTCTCTTTATAAAAAAGAATTGAACTTAAATCTAAAAAGATTGGTTCTAATACGCGAAATTTGCCTTCAACCAATGATAAAAAGCATTCACAAATATCTTTGAAATAAAACTGAGTATATAATGTGTGGAATTGTCGCTTATATCGGACCAAAACAGGCTTATCCAATTGTAATAAAAGGCCTTCAACGCTTAGAGTATCGAGGCTATGATAGTGCTGGAGTTGCGCTTTTAAACGGAGATTTACATATTCTGAAAAAGAAAGGTAAAGTTTCTGATTTACAGCATTTTATTGGCGATGCTTCAACTGAAGCAACAATTGGTATGGGACATACGCGTTGGGCTACACATGGTAAACCTGACGATATAAATGCACACCCTCATTATTCGGGAAATAAAAATTTAGCCATTGTCCATAACGGAATTATTGAAAATTATGCTATTTTAAAAATGGCATTAACACGTTTAGGTCATACTTTTCAATCTGAAACCGATACAGAAGTTTTAATACATTTAATTGAGGAATTGCAGGAGCGTGAAAGCTTACCTCTTGAAGAGGCAGTGAGGATTGCGCTTACTAAAGTAATTGGTGCCTATGCTATAGTTATTATTGATAAAAACGACCCCAACAAAATTGTAGCTGCGCGTAAACAAAGTCCGTTAGTATTGGGAATTGGCGACAAAGAGTTTATTTTTGCTTCCGACGCAACGCCGATTATTGAACACACCAAAAATGTGATTTACATCAACGATAATAATATTGCCACGGTACATCGCGACGGCTCATTCCAAATTAAATCAGTCGATAATATCGAACAAGTTCCATTCATTCAGCAACTCGATTTAACAATTGAAGTTTTAGAAAAAGGTGGTTTCGATTCATTCATGCTGAAAGAAATACACGAACAACCGAAAACCGTTGCTGACGCCATGCGTGGTAGAATTAATGCGGCTGAAGGTTGGGTGCATTTGGGTGGTTTCGAAGAAAATATGCAGCGCATAAAACAAGCTGAAAGAATTATTTTTATTGCTTGCGGTACGTCGTGGCATGCTGGGTTGGTAGCTGAATATTTATTTGAAGATTTGGCCCGAATTCCAGTTGAAGTAGAATATGCTTCAGAATTCCGGTATAGAAACCCGATTTTATCCGATAAAGACGTGGTTATTGCCATCTCACAATCGGGTGAAACAGCAGATACCTTAGCTGCGATGGAAATTGCGAAAGAGCGAGGTGCTTTTGTTTATGGTTTGGTCAATGTGGTGGGCTCGAGTATTGCGCGCATGGCAGATGCAGGATCATATATTCATGCTGGTCCAGAAATAGGAGTAGCTTCAACTAAAGCATTTACTGGACAGGTAACTGTACTTTCACTCATGGCATTGAGCTTGGGTTATGAACGCGGATTTATTAACAAATCTAAGTTCAGAGAATATTTAACTGAAATAGAACTTATTCCTGATAAAATTGAGCAAGTTTTATTATTAAATGAAAAGATTCGCTATATCGCTCAAGAAATTCATGCCACACCCAATGCGTTGTATTTAGGTCGTGGTTATAATTTTCCTGTGGCTTTAGAAGGAGCTTTGAAACTGAAAGAAATTTCGTATATTCATGCAGAGGGTTATCCTGCTGCTGAAATGAAACACGGACCAATTGCTTTGATTGATGCGAATATGCCGATTATTTTGGTCTGTACTAATATGAGCGCATACGAAAAAATTGTATCTAATGTACAAGAAGTACGTGCGCGCCAAGGTATCGTTATTTCAGTAGTAACCGAAGGTGATACACAAATTAAGGAACTTTCTGACTATACCATCGAAATACCAGCTATTGCAGAGCCTTTTACGCCTTTGCTTTCGGTTATTCCATTGCAATTGTTATCGTATCACGTGGCTGTAATACGTGGTTGTAATGTCGATCAGCCGCGCAATTTGGCAAAATCGGTAACGGTGGAGTAAAATGCAAAAAGCAAAAGACAAAAAGCAAAAAGAAAATAAATCTCAAATTTATTTTCTTTTTGCTTTTTGTATATTTTGGATTATCTTTGTGTTATATAGTTACCCAATAGAAGTTTTAAAAAGAAATTCTCGATTTCAGACTTGACTCCACTTCACTATAATTTTTTTATAAGTATATTTATCAAGCTTCTTTCAAACTTAAAATTAAAAGTACAGAAGCACCTTTAACAGAACTCAATGCAATTAAGAGAGAAAAAAAAGCTAAACTTTAGCATGACATACAATTCAGAGAATGAGGATATTATCATTCCTGAGTATGGTAGAAATGTACAATTATTAATTCGTTACGCCGAACAAGAGCCTGATTCGGAAAAACAGCAGGCGCTTTGTGAAGAAAT
>JAYWBA010000288.1:0-3070 GCA_043781915.1 Saprospiraceae bacterium | reverse complement strand
GAAGAAATTAAAGCAGTGCCGCCGCTACTCGCGGCGTACCATTTAATGCCAGTACCGATTGCTACTAAATTTGAAACTGTTGCACTGCCGCAGAATTTTTGTGCACTCGATGTTGGTGCCGGTGTGGCACCTCCTATTCCTTGATACTCGTACGCACCCATGTCGGCTATTCCGTTGTATGGGCGTGGATTACCAATGATATCAGAAGTTGGCGCGCCAGTGTTAGTGCCGACATCTTTAGCCGGTGAGCAAACTTGCAACGATAAATCGGTGCTGCTTACAAATAAAGGGTCTGCATTAATATTGCCTGTGCCAGTGTAACCACCTTGCACATCTGAAAAAGTAACTGTTGCGTTGGAATTACCGTTAAAATTTTCAATTGTTGCCCCACCTGAATTACCCCAAAAAATACTGTTTGTAATTGTTGGCGAGGAACCACCATTATTACACATTCCACCACCAGTAAGGCTCGCTGAATTATTTGCAAACGTCACATTCGTAAGTGTGGGTGACGAAGATAGATTATATATTCCGCCACCGGTATGGTACGCTGAATTATTTACAAACGTTACATTCGTAAGTGTGGGCGAGGAAGAGTAAAGATTAGCCATTCCACCGCCGTCTTGAGCTGAATTATTTGTAAATGTTATATTGTTAAGTCTGGGCGAAGAACCAAAATTATACATTCCACCGCCATTATTGGTTCCACTACCGCCCGTGATTGTAAAACCATCTAATATCGCTGAGCTGTTTAAACCGTTCATATCATTAGAAATGACGTGAAAACTGTTATCGCCTGTATAACCAACGATACCGATATCACCGCTTAAAATGGTAGGATTGTTCACCAAATTGCGCGCACTGAGTTGTGCTTCTCCACCTGCAAATCCGCCGAAAATACCAACGTTGTTGAGCATCGTGAAAGATGAATATCTATCAATTGGTTTATAAGTACCTTTGGCTACCCAAATTTGCGCAACATTAGTACAAGTACTCGCCACTGATAATGCTGATTGTAAATCGGTAAAAGCATCCGTCCAAGTTGCTCCGTTGTTTGCACCACTTGCACTAACGTTTACATAAATTGTAGTTCCAAAGGATGCGCAATTTTGCGCTTGTGCTTTGAATAAAAAAGTGTTTACCATTAGAAGCAAAAGCACAACTATTACTTTTGAAATCAGAAGTTTAAGCTTGCCGTACGGTTTAACGTGAGCATTTAAAAGCGTATGGATAGCATAAAGTTGATTCACGGAAGTGCAAACTCCTGAAGCATTTCGTTGCTCTAAAATATTGAGCGAACTGAAACGCTGCATATAAAAATTGAACATAATTTGTTGTTAAAAAATTTTTAGGCTAATCAAAATTTTAAGTAAATATAGTTAATTACACTTTAAAAATTCTTGAATATTTTTAAAATACGTTTATCTAATGATAAAACACCTGTTTTAGTGTACAAAGCAAGTGAAGTATTTACCGAAAGATATTTTTAGTTAAGGGCGATGACAAGCATCGCCCTTACATTAATTTAGTTGACTAATTTTGAGTTTACTTTGCCACTTGCAATTTCTGTGTCAAAATCTTATTATCAGGTGTTTGAAGTTTAATAAAATACAAACCCGATGCATAGTTCGATAGATCTAACTGATATGTGCTGGATGCAGCCGTTTGAATCACATCAGTTAACATCGTTTTACCCAGTGTATTGATGACTTCCAAATGCACTTCCAGATTTTCTGTTTGATCTAAAATTATTGTAGCTTCTCCTTTCGCCGGATTCGGATAAACTATAAAATCTGAGTTTGATTTGGCGTTTTCTGTACCACTTCCATACGTTTTGATATCCGAACTGTGGGATGAAAAATAATCATCACCTTCACCGCTTTTGCAAGTGACAACCACCAATTGCCACAATTGGTTATCTGTTCCATTGGCAGTTGCAACACTTATCGGTGTTTCATCATCGCTCACCTTATTGTTAACTGTTAACAATTGACCTGTAGATGACTGAGTGATCGTGTAATATCCGTTCGAGCAATTAATTTTCCAATCAGAACTTGTAGCATTATAATTTTGCAATTTAATTATACCACTAACATTCGAAAAAACTTTATTGGAATTACTTGCAGAAGCAATTTTCACGCTACCATTAGTAGTTGCTACAAAATGCACAGAAGGAATGTCGCTTTCACCGCGTTCCGCTTGATACGCTTTATTACCGTCGAAAGTAATAGCTAAACCTGATTTTTTATTGACGATTTTATAACATAAAGCAGCATTAAAACTCGCTAAAGAATTAACAGTAATCGTAAAACTACAAGTTGAGATATTGCCAACGGCATCGGTTGCGCTATAGCTCACCGTTGTAACGCCCACAGGAAATGTTGAACCACTCACCAAACTTGAAGTCAGTTTAATGGTCGGTGTTCCCGAACAATTATCGGTAGCAGTTGCGGCATTAAAGCTTACTTTTGCACCACAAATACCGATATCGCTGCTTTTAACAATAGCTGTTGGGCAAGTAATGATTGGCTTAGTGATATCTTTAATAATCACATTCTGCGTTGCAGTAGTTGAATTGCCGTTACCATCAGCAAAAGTCCAAGTCACAACTGTAGTTCCTTGTTTTGTAATTGGAAATACGGTTGAAGTTGTACCCGATACAGTCCCCGCACAATTATCAGTTGTTTTTGGAACTGTTGGCGTAGCCGAACATTCTGCCGTTACATCTGCGAGTATTGGTTTAACCGGAGGTGTAACATCTTTTACAATCACATTTTGCGTAGCAGTAGTCGAGTTACCGTTGCCATCAGCAAATGTCCAAGTCACAACTGTAGTTCCTTGTTTTGTGATCGGAAATATTGTTGACGTTGTACCCGTTACAGTTCCCGCACAATTATCAGTTGTTTTTGGAACTGCTGGTGTAGCCGAACACTCCGCCGTTACATCTGCGAGTATTGGTTTAACCGGTGGTGTTATATCTTTAATAATCACGTTTTGAGTTGCAGTTGTTGAGTTACCATTGCCATCAGCAAATGTCCAAGTTACAATTGTTGTTCCTTGTGTTGTGATT
>JAYWBA010000287.1:0-8504 GCA_043781915.1 Saprospiraceae bacterium | reverse complement strand
TAACAATTCATCCATTTATTGATGGTAATGGTAGAACATCGCGCTTAATAATGAACTTAATTTTACTGCAACACGGTTTTCCATTAGCCATAATTGGTGGAGATTATGATAGCAGAATGGCGTATTACAATGCTTTAGAAAGCGTTCATACTCACAACGATAAATCTGAATTTATTAAACTCATCGCTAACTATGTAAAAAGTTCGTTAGAAAGATACATTGGGATTTTGGGAGGGTAAATTTCAAAATATGCTGCAATCTTTTCAATGGTAGTAGCTTAAGGGGCTGCTTGCAAATAAATTAAAAAATATGAAACAAGTATTTGAATTGAATTTTTTACCAACTTATAGTTATCGACACTATATTTTTGGATTAATCGGGATCATTTTATGCTTTTTTTTACTACTTTTTATTAAAATGTTTGATTTAAATGTTATCAGCTTTGATATTTTAAAAATTTTAGTAGCACTCTTTTTGTGTATTTTAATTTTTAGTAATGATAGCAAAAATACAATAATTGAAAATAAAATGCCACTAAAATATTATGCTGGCAAAATAATCTCCTCGATTATTATTAGCTTTTGTATTGGTATCAAAATAACTGAAATATTAGCGCACCGTACTATTCCTGTTGATTTTCTAATTATCTCAATAGTTGGGATGGTTGGTTACATCATAGTTTATAAAACGCTTCAACTATTGGCTAAAGAACGAGAACCTCAAATTGTAGAAGTTCAGTTTCCTGATAATATAAGAAGCCATCCAGTTTTATCTTGGTTAGTCCTAATATTTTCAGTATTAACTTTAGCATTAATTTTGCTTATTAAATAGTAAATAAGGTTGGTAAAAATAATTTTACCAACCTTATTTTTAATTACCATTATACAAAAAATTTACTACTGCAACAACCCAACCAGCTCCTTCACCTCTTTCAAGGTTTCACGCGCTGTCTCTCGAATTTTAGCCGAATTCTCGCGCACTGTGTTCTTGGTTTCATCGGCATTGCTTTCAATGTGTGCCAATCTTTCTTTAAACGGTGCAATCAATTCTAAAACAGCTTCAGTGACTGCACCTTTTAAATCGCTGTATCGAATTGTACCTTCATGATACTGCTCCGTAAAATGTGAAATCATTTCTGGTTTACCACAAGCTTTCAACAAAGTGAGTAAATTTTGAACGCCTGGTGATATAACTCCTGCTTGTTTTTCGCCAGAATCAGTTACTGCCGATTTAATTTGCTTTTTTATAAATTCAGCATCGCCAAATAAATTGATGTAGTGTTTTTCGCCCAAGCTTTTCGACATTTTCTTATTTGGGTCGGCGGGAGAAAGCAATTTAGGGATTTCTGTATATAAAGGTTCGGGATGAACAAAATAATCTTTTCCAAACTGATGATTAAATCGCGCAGCAATATTGCGACTCAATTCCAAATGTTGCTCTTGGTCTTTGCCAATCGGAACAAAATCTGCTTTATAAATAAGAATATCGGCTGCTTGCAACACAGGATACAGAAACAAACCCGATGAAATAAACGCTTGGTTATCGGCAGCTTCAATTTGGTCGCGCTTATCTTTAAACTGTGTCATTTTTGAAAGTTCTCCGTAAGCTGTTACGCAAGAAAGAATCCAACACAATTCGGTGTGTTCAGGTATAAGCGATTGAATGAATAAATTCTCTGGTTTTATACCCGTCGCCAACAATTGAAAAGCCATTTTCCAAGTATTAGCGCGCAAATTTTCAGCAATATAAGGTGCTGTCATAGAGTGGTTATCAACCACGCCATAAAAACATTTATAATCAGGCTGTAAATCAACCCAATTTTTTACTGCGCCGAAATAATTACCTAGGTGTAAATCGCCCGTAGGTTGGATGCAAGAGAGAATTCTTTTCACTTTAATAAATTACGAATTACGAATTACGAATTACGCACAAATTGCGAACCGTAATTCGTAATTCGTAATTCGTAATTGAATATTTATTCTAAAGCTATTACAGCAATCTCAACATTCACATTTTTAGGCAATGTTTTAACTGCCACAGTGGCGCGTGCTGGATAATTTGAGCTAAAATAAGTGCTATAAATTTCATTCACCACACTGAAGTGATTCATATCGGAAAGAAAAATAGTGCTCATCACCACTTTTTCTAAAGTCGAATGCCCAGCTTTTAAAACCGCTTGTAAGTTTTTCATTACTTGGTGCGTTTCTTCGGCAATACTCGAAAGAACAATGACACCTGTTTCAGGTTCAATCGCTACTTGTCCAGAAACAAAAATAAACCCATTCGCTTTTATAGCTTGATTATACGGACCAATAGGCGCAGGCGCGTTAGGTGTGTTTATTACGGTCTTCATAGAAAAATTGATTAAAGTTGAATAGCACTAAGCAGGGAATAGGTAATAGGGAATAAGTAAAATCTGTCACTTATTCCCTATTACTTATTCCCTATCACCTATTTAAGAACCCGCTTCGTCTTCAGGAACAGCTTTAACTTTCGCTGGAATTACTAACAAACCTTTGTGATATAAACCACCTTCGTGTGTGTAAGCGTTATGGCGCAAGTGCGTTTCACCCGTTGTTTTACAAGTTGAAAGCGTAGGTAAAGCAACTTTATCATGTCCGCGACGACTGCGTTTACGCATTCTTGAGTGGCGGTTACGTGGATTTGGCATGACTAAACAATTTTTATTTATGAATGCGTCCAAAAAACGCAATACGAGTATATATTAATTCTGACTAAAAATATTTTTTAATTGGCTGAAAACATTAGCATTTTCAGCTTCTTTAGTTATAATTTCTTTATCGACAATGTGTGCCTCTAAGGCTTTGAGTGCCGCAAAATCGCAAGGTTTAACTTCTTGGCTTTGACAATCGTACACCCTATAAATAGGAATTGCCAAAACAATGAACTCAAAAATAAACTGCGCTACGTTAAAGACTGTCGTATCGGGCGAAATAAAAACGATATCGGCATCTTCAACAACATTTTGCTCAGTATATTTTACTTTCAATTCATCCTTACAACTGACTGGCAATCTGATGGAAGCGGTGCATTTATCGCACATAGTACCAACTGTACCACTTAAATCAAAAAACAATTCAAAAAAAGAATCGTGTTTATCGAGTTTCAGTTTCACATCGAACGTAGGATTTTCAAACTCCGTATTTTCGAACGCTTCAAAAAAATCTTTATCAATTTTAAAAACAAATGAATGCTCACCATTTTTTAAACCTCGAATAGGCAACGCGTAAGCAGATAATTTATCCATAAAAACCGAAGTTTTAGTTCTGTTATCGAAAACGGATGCAAAATTAATACTTTTTATTTGCTGTGCTACTGTTTAACATAAAAATTATAGGTATTTTGGAATATTTTTTTGAATGGCATAGCAATACTAAACTTTTACCTTCATTTTGAATATAAAGTTTTAATTTCAACAAAATTAGTACCCCATTATTCTCGGATAGCCTGAAAAGCGTTGATTCACTTATTGAGACGCAAGTGTCTGAGTGGGGAATTTTAATATCATTTGCAGCTTATACAAATCGACTTTAAGTCTTATAAATCAACCCAATTTATTTTATTCCTCTATCTTTGAGTTCCGTTTCAGTCGTCGGGCTTTGGCTAAATTTAAGAAATGTGAAGGCAAAAGCACCGTATAAAGTAGATACGATGAGGGTCAATAAAATAATGTCTAAGTTTTCCATTTATATTTTATTTTGTTTGGTATTGAAATAAATTAGCAAACCAATCATAGTAGGAGGCCACAAGCCAATAAAAATAGCGCGATCGTGGTCTTTAACTATAAAATAATTATATTCAGAAATGAATATAATGGCAATAATCATAGTAAGAATGGAGAACTCTAATTTTGAAATTTTAGTAAACATTTTTTTTTGAATGAATGAGTGAAAAGCGAAATTTTATCAACACAATAAAGTATTGTTGATTTAATAATTTTTAAAGAGTAAAAGGTAAAGAAAGAGGCTTTTAGTTGAGTCTGTTATCAAAGGTAAGAAAATAAATTTACATAAAAATTAATACGCACAAAAATCTAACAGAAGTTTTTGTATTAAGTTGTAAAAGTAAATGTATTATGTAAATATACCTTTACGACAAGAAATGAAGCAGTGATGAAGAACGCGTAGATTTTTAATCGAATTAAACGCGTAATTATTACATTTGCGCTCTGTTTTTTACGAGAATTGTATATATGAAGAATTATCAGTTATTACTGCCTAAATTATTTAAAGATTGGAGTGGCGAAGAAGCGACTAAATTAGACCAAATTGCACAATCGGGCAGTGATAGAAAATATTTCAGACTTTTTGGCGACACTAAAACTGCGATAGGTACTTACAGCGCAGATTTTAAAGAAAATCGCGCTTTCATTCGTTTTACACAGCATTTTTGGAAAAAAAATCTTCCTGTTCCTGAAATTTATGCCGAAAACTTGCACAGTGGTGTTTATTTGCAAGAAGACCTCGGCGATCAACAACTTTTTGGTTTATTGCCACAGCGCGGCGAAGCATGGAGCGATGAACTGGTTGGATTGTACAAAAAAAGTGTAGCTGCTCTTGCCGATTTACAAATTCTGGGTGGTGCTGATCTCGATTATTCAATTTGTTATCCGCGTGCTGCGTTCGATAAACAAAGCATGATGTGGGATTTAAACTACTTCAAGCACTATTTTTTAAAGTTGGTTAAAATTCCCTTCGACGAGCAAGCGCTTGAAGATGATTTTCAGCGTTTTTGCAATTATTTATTACTCGCTGATAGTGAATACTTTTTGTTCCGAGATTTTCAGTCGCGCAATATTATGATTAAGGATGGTAATCCTTATTTTATCGATTATCAAGGCGGCAGAAAAGGCGCACTGCAATACGATGTTGCTTCACTTTTGTATCAAGCGCGTGGAGCAGTACCTACTGAAGTAAAAAAAACTGTTTTCAATCATTATGTTGGTGCTGTTGAAAATCATATAAAAATTGACCGCCCTTTTTTCACCGATTTATATTATGGGTTTGTACTCATACGTTGTTTACAAGCATTGGGTGCTTACGGTTTTCGCGGATTATACGAGCGCAAAGAACATTTCATAATGAGTATTCCGCCCGCTATTGACCAAATGGAGCAAATTTTGGGCATGATAAATCTGCCAGTAAAAATGCCAGAATTATTCCGTTGCTTAGAGCTTATTTGCCAAAGCGATGCCTTTGAAGGTTTCGACAAGAAAAAATATGCGCAAAGTCCTTTAGAAATTGATATCAAATCGTTCTCATATTTAAAAACGGGTTATCCAGAAGATCAAACAGGGCATGGCGGTGGATTTGTTTTCGATTGCCGTTTCATAGATAATCCTGGCAGAGTGCCCGAATTAAAAAAATTAACAGGTCGCGATGCTGCCGTTATTGAATTTTTTAAACAACACGGCGAGATGGATGCTTTTTTAAATAACGTTTACAGCATTGTCGATAAAGCCGTTGAAGTTTATTTTGAACGCAATTTCGATAAACTGAGTGTCAGTTTTGGTTGCACAGGTGGTCAACACCGCTCTGTCTTTTCCGCCGATTCGCTCGCTAAACATTTAACGAGTAAATATGGGGTGAAAGTGAATCTTTACCACGTAGAGCAAGAGAAAAAGCAATGGGTCAACTAATTAAATCATAAAATAGGTTTGTTACCGCTCGCAATAATATCCAAAAACCGCGCAACTTCTGAACGCAAATGAGTTACTTCATCTTCTAAATGTTTTACAAATTTATCAGTAATATTCACAACTGGATTTGTGCCGATGGCACTTTGTGGACTGTTTTGAACGTTGAAGATGGTTTTAGTATCAAATTTTGTAATAAAGTCTGGTTCAACGTCTAAAATTTTGGCAATTTCTTGAAGCCGTGTTGGTGTCATCATTGTTTCCCCACTTTCCAATTTACTATAAGCAGTTATACTGATTCCTAATTTATCAGCCATGTGCTCTTGTTTGAATTTTTTTATTTCTCTAATTGTTCTAATATTTTCACTGACCTGCATAACTTTTGGGTTTAATTGGCTAATGAGAGTTTGATTTATTTTTAAAGCGAAGATAAATATCATGTTTTGAAATTTACTAATAATTTGTTAATTATATTTTGAAAATATTTTTTCATCAAACCCAAATCACTCATACTGTTAATTTAGCAACTTCATTCTCATAATTTGAAGCAAAGTTAAAAAATTAAACTTGAGGCTTAAAAGTTAAACCCAAAAGTAAAATTTTTAAACTTTGCAAATTTGCAATAGATTTGCATAGCAAATACCTTTGTTGCATAAACAATTAGCTACTGTTTCGGAATTTGTCTTTATGCCGAGAATTTTTCGAGAGTTCTTAAAACGAGACTTAATATTTTCAATTTTTTGTTGCTCTCGTGTCCAGAACACGTTTTAAGATTATTCGATTGAAAACCGCGAATTAAAATTGGTTTTCCACAAGTGCCTTGAAGTGGTCAGAGAGATAGATTTTAATTTTTCACCTTTTAATTCTTTTTTATGAATCCAAATCTTTTAAAAAAAACTAAAATTATTCTATTTTCATCCAGTTTGATTTTTTTGGGTGCCTGTCGTAATGAAGTTAATACAAACACTTTGACTCAACAGGTAAAAAGTAGTTCTGAATACAAAGATTATATTGATGCAGCGCAGGAAGTTGCTGATTTAGTAGCTACAAAAAAATATTTACCGTTGACGGATTCGCAGAGCAGTTATTTGAAGAGTAATGCTTACAGGATGAAATCTGAAGAAGATATTCACAAAATATATAAAGAAGCTGGAATCGCTGGCGCTGAAGAATATCTGTCAGCTGAAAACAAAGGATTTAACGCACTTGTACGAATTCATAGAAATTTTCCAGAGTTGAACAAGTTGCCCATGAGTGAACAAAATGCGCTTTTGAGACCAGATAAAATTTCAACGAGACTTAATTTAGACTCATTGTTAATTTTAAGGAAAAAAAATAATACTAACTAAAATTAATTTTTAAATGCTATAAATTTTTTAAAACATGAAAAAAATATGTTTCATAATAACAATAATTTTGTTTACCTCTTCGCTTTTGAATGCGAAACGTAGTTGTTACGATGCTTTCACTTCTGATTATAATCAAGCTACGCTTTCATTGGTTTCAATTCAGACGGATGTATGGAATACGGCTCTTGGAGCAGTTATTGGTTCTTGGAGCAACTATGGTTCAGTGTTTTCAGCAGCAAAAGCATACATTGCGGATACTAATTTACAATCGATACTTAGTAATGCACAACTAATCTACAATATCGCATTGGATAACATATCAACTAACTATTGGAATTGCGTGTGTAGTAATGGAGCATGTGGCTAAAAAATTAAAACACAACCTTACACCTAATTCTGGCGCAACTGCGATTTGTAGAAATTTAATATCTTTCAAAAAACGGCTGAAAATCAGGTTAAATGACTTATAGATTGGCAATTTTTAACGGTTTTTGAATTAATTGGAGCAATGCTTTAAGAATAAATTTAATTTTCTCCTAATCACAGTTAAGCCCAGAAAATGTCTGTTTTTTCATAGAAATGTAAATCCTTACCAATTCGAAAGCCAATAGCGTTTATTATGTGAAATTTCTCCAGTGTAAACACAGACAAAAGTATCATATCCTTCTTTAACTTCTTTAGCATGTATGGCAACATCCATTTTAGTTTTGCTGTGGTAAAGCAAAACACCTCCACGCAGTTTACTGACAACCGATTTCAATATTTTAGAATCTTCTAAATCTGGATTTCCAATTAAAACCCACTCATCAGGATACATTTTTTTTATATCGTCGAATGTTAAAGCAATATTTTCAACAACCATAATTGATAATTTTGTAGACAAATATAAACAAAATTTCGCGATTACACATTTTATTTATCTCCGTGACCGCATAAATTCTTCAGGCGAAAGCCAGCCTTTCATAAACGTCCAACCAAAAAATAATAGAATGATAGCAAAAATGATGGTGCCGATATACGAGCTACGACCTAAATCTTTATGACCCATAATGCTTGTCATAAATCCAAAAAATAAAAACATGGCGATGACACCGCCGAATGCAAATTTGCCGTATTTCACCATAACGAATTCGATGGCGCAAAAAACGGTAGTATAAACTGTGATGAAAGTGAATCTATTCATAAGTTGATTTGTTTAGTTCTAATTTAATAGTAAATTTTAGCTAAAGCGCTATTTATTTTCCGAGTTCGCGTGCTCGACTCAAAGCAGCAAACGCTCCGTCCGAAATTTTATCTTTAACCATTTGTTTATTATAAACCGCAATCGCTGCTTCGGTTGTTCCACCGCGAGAAGACACGCGTTGAATCCATTCTTGACAACTAAATGTAGATTTATTGTACAAATCAATCGCACCCGTAAATGTTTGCACCACTAAAAGTTCTGCTTCTGACGGCGAAAATCCCATTTGTTGCGCAGAATCTATCATCGATTGCATAAA
>JAYWBA010000286.1:0-3085 GCA_043781915.1 Saprospiraceae bacterium | reverse complement strand
CAAGCCAGCACAAGTGGCTCAATTGGTGTCAATCCCATCATCATTTCTAACAAAAATACCCTTGGTGCATTGTGTCTCGGTAAAAATGATGGCTCGATAACTTTTAATTTATCGGGTGGCACTTCGGCCTCGGGTAATTATAAAATGAGTTTGAATAATGCTGCGGCAGTAACAGCAAAAACTGGCAGTTTTATCAATTTAGCGCCTGGCAATTACAAACTTGCTATTACGGATGATAATAGCTGTACTGTTCAAGATTCATTCACTATTAGTAGCACACGCACACTTTCAACAAATGCGGTTGTATCGAATATTTCTTGTAAAGGATTAAATAATGGTTTTATTAGCGTTGTTGTTGTAGCTAATGGCAGTGAAAAACTACCTTATACATTTAATTGGGCTGCTAATGCAGGTGTGCCCACAAATAATGGTCGAACATCATCGGTTAATAAATTAGCCGCAGGAAAATTTGGTATCACTATTTTAGATGGTGATGGATGTAGTATTGATTCTGCCTATACTGTTACAGAACCAGATTCAGTTAAAATTAGTTTGTTGAGTTCGCGCAATGAATCGTGCACGCTGGGTAGCGACGGTGAAATTAATATTGGCATTTCAGGCGGAACACCTTTTGCGTCACCCAAATTTTACCAATATAAATGGTCGCGTTTAGCGACTGATACACTTTCTGTTTTGAGTAAAGTAAAAGCAGGTAGTTATATAGTCACTGTTACCGATGCCAATAGTTGTACAGCTACCAAATCTTTCACAATTACAATCCCTAAATTTCCAGTTATAGATAGTTTTTCAATAAAAAATGCCAGTTGCTCTGAAAAGCAAGACGGCAGATTAAAAGTTTTTGCTCACTCAACAACGGCTGGTACAACCATAAACAAATATAATTGGAGCAATGGCGGTATTGCCGATACTGTCATCAATTTAAGTGCTAGCAAATATTATGTAACCGTTACGAGCAGCGATGGCTGTCCAAAATCGGATTCTGCTATCATTACGGCACCGCAACCCATCAAATTAGATTCACTTAATTTTTCCAAAGTTGACCCAACTTGCCCGAAATCTTCGACAGGAAAAATAACATTAATTGTTAAAGGAGGTACGCCACCTTATAAGTACAATTGGTCAGCAGGTCCAACAACCAATCAGCCCGTATTTGCATCTTTAACATCCGGATCATATAGTTTTAGTGTAACCGATGCCAATACTTGTACTGCTTTTGAAACAAGCGTTGTTCTGATTGAGCCGCCAACAATTTCTGTCAATTTTACCAATGTTACTAAAGTGAGTTGCTACGGAAAATGCGCACCTGGTGATGCTACAGCTACTGCCATTGCGAGCGGTGGAACTGTTAATAACGGACTGTATTCGTTTCAATGGTCATCAGGTGAAACCAGTGGTAATACCAAACAAAGTACCAGCAAAACGTTGTGCCCAGGCACACAATACGTTACAGTTACCGATGCACAATGCGGCACAATTGCGAGCCTCGTTATTGGTCAACCCGATTCATTTCAGTTTAATAGCCCAAGCATTACGCCTGCCAATTGTAATGGCGATAAAAATGGCAGCGCCACCGTGAACGTAAAATCGGGAAGTGCCACACCACCCTATTCTTATTTATGGTCAACAGGTTCAACGCGCAACAGCATTGTAAATGTTGCAGGTGGTCGTTATACAGTTTTAATTACCGATGCCAACCAGTGTCCGTATAATTATACCGTTTTTATTGATCAACCCGATTCGCTCAAATTAGATACTGTTGGTACCAATACGCACAGTGTTTCTTGTTTTGGTTTGAAAGACGGCGCCATTGAATTACAAAAAATTGGCGGTAACGATGGTAATGTTAATTATACTTGGACCCCGAACGTTTCAACTACCAATAAAGCGCAAGGATTATCGGCGGGTAGTTACAGAGTCACTTTAACCGATAGTAGAGGTTGCCAAGATTCACTCACGCAAATTATTACAGAGCCTGATAAAATCTATTTCTTCCTCTCGCCTATTGTAGCATCGCGCTGTGCAGGCGATTTAAATAGCATTCGACTCGATACCGCTTTTGGCGGTACGTATCAGCACCAATTCTCCATTTCGGTTGACAATGGTCCACAGTTTCCGATTGGTTACTATGTGCCTGTTATTGGCGGCGCACCACACCGTTTAACCATTCAAGAGCAATTTACAGGCTGTTCTTCAGATACAAGTGTTTTTGTGCCAGAACCACCTCCTATTTCAGTCGATTTTAAAACTGCAGAACTTTTTGATAAACTTCCTTTATTACGCATTGGTTTGGGCGATAGCGTTAAACTCGATTCAAATATTGTTAAAGTGACAACGGCATTACCGCTCGATTCGGTGAGTTGGTCACCTTCTAATTTTTTGAGATTCGGCAGTAGTTTATTGTATCCAACCATCCGACCTTTAGACGATATTACATACAAACTAACCGTCAAAGATGCGAATGGCTGTATAGGCAGTGGGCAACTTGTGGTGCAATTAGATAGAAACAGAAATGTGTTTATACCACTCGTATTTTCGCCCAATAACGACGATGTAAACGATTTTTTTGCACCTTTCAGCGGAACAGGCGTGAAAAATATCAATTTCTTCAAGATATTTGATCGGTGGGGTTCACAAATATATCAGAAAGAAAATTTCCCACCCACCAGCGACCCTGCTTTGTATGGTTGGGATGGCACATTCAGAGGTGGCGCATTACCGACGGGCGTTTATGTTTATGTCGTTCAAATTTTGTTTGAAGATGGCATTACGCTTTTGTATCGTGGCGATGTGACGCTGGTGAGATAGTGAATAACAAAGGTAAAAGGCGTTGAAAGTTGGAAAACAGAAGAGTTTTGGTTTTTTGAAATACTTCAGGTTTTTTTTGAAATTTATTTTTATTCGCATTAAGTGTAACTAAAACTGTTACACTTCGGCAAATCAATTTCACAACTAAAACGTAACAATTTGTGTTACACTTATTGTGAATGAAGTTAAAAGATAATTAACTTCATTCACAATTTGTGTTACACTTATTGTGAATGAAGTTAATTATCTTTTAACTTCA
>JAYWBA010000285.1:0-8537 GCA_043781915.1 Saprospiraceae bacterium | reverse complement strand
AGATTTTCGTTACGGGCTGTATAAACTAATTTTTTCAAATGCCCCTCAGAAATAACGCTATCAATGATATATTTTTCTTTCCACGCCGTTTTATTGATAGAAGATTGAAAAAATAGCGCCAACGCATCGGTATAATTCAAACTGTCTAATTGCTTTTCTTCAACAGTTCCGTTAATTGAGATTTTAGCAGCTATTTTGTGTGGCGTGGCGCGCAGGCGTGCTTCTTCTTTTTGTAAGAAAGCATCCGTATCGAAAAATGCGATTTGCTTTTTGCCATTGCCTGCTGATTCTGTTTGTGTGCAGGCTGAAAAAACAATCGAAACAACGACTAATAACCAGATTGAGCAATAAATTTTAACAGTCATATTTTAAACTTTGTTCCTTCGACTTAGGGATTGAGTTAACAATAGCAAGATTAATTTAACCACAAAGAACACAAAGGTTTTCACTAAGTTCACAAAGTGTTTATCAAACTTTGTGTGCCTTGTGATTCACTTTGTGTGCCTTGTGGTTAAATTATTTCTTCGAAATAAGATTTTGACCCGTCATTTCTTTCGACAAAGGTACGCCCAACAAATGTAATAGTGTGGGTGCAACATCAGCTAATCTGCCAGGTTTTAATTTTTTTGTCTTTGCAGTAGCTGATACGTAAATGATTGGCACAGGATTCATAGAGTGTTGCGTATTCGGTGTGTCATCGTCATTGAGCATATAATCGGAATTACCGTGATCGGCAATGATGATGATTTCATACTTGTGCTTCAACGCCGTTTTTACCAATGTTTCAACACATTTTGAAACTGTTTCGGCGGCTTTAATAGCTGCCTCCAAAACGCCAGTGTGACCTACCATATCTGTGTTCGCAAAATTCAAACAAATGAAATTGGGTTCGTTGTCGTTTATTTCTTTTACAATAGCCTCCGTAATGCCATAAGCCGACATTTCGGGTTGCAAATCGTAAGTAGCTACTTTAGGCGATGGCACTATCAATCTTTTTTCGTTTTTAAACGGCTCTTCGCGTCCACCCGAGAAAAAGAACGTAACGTGTGGATATTTTTCTGTTTCGGCAATGCGCACTTGGGTTAAACCTGCATCAGAAACTACTTCACCCATTGTATTTGTCAAATTATCGTTTTCGAACAAAACCGATACATCCGCGTAGGTTTCATCGTAGCGCGTCATCGTGACGTAATGCAACGGTAATTTTTTCATGCCGAAGTCAGGAAAATCTTTTTGAGAAAGTACTTCTGTTAATTCGCGCGGTCGGTCGGTTCTAAAATTGAAAAACACGACAACATCATCTGCTTTAATAGTTGCACCTTCTATGAGGACTATTGGTTTTATAAACTCGTCGAAAATGCCTGCTTCATAATTTTTCGTCAACGCTTCTTCAATAGAGGGCATCTTTACACCCACACCATTCACTAAAACATCGTACGCTAATTTCACACGCTCCCAACGTTTGTCTCTATCCATCGCGAAATACCTACCAGTAATATCAGCAATGCGGAAAGCTGTATCAGCAATAGATTTTTGTACATCGGTCAAAAAATGTAATGCACTTTTCTGATCGCAATCTCTACCGTCAGTGAATGCGTGAATAAAGCCTTGGCAACCTGCATCGCTCGCCAATTTCACCAACGCTTTTAAATGACTTGTGTGACTGTGTACACCGCCATCGCTCACTAAACCAATAAAGTGAATCGGTTTTTTATTTTTTTTCGCATAATCAAAAGCAGCATTCAAATTTTCGTTCGACGCCAAAACATTTTCACGAATCGCTTTATTGATGCGCGTGAGTTCTTGATATACCACTCTCCCCGCACCAATATTTAGATGCCCGACTTCTGAATTTCCCATTTGCCCTTCGGGTAAACCCACATCTTCACCATACGTAACCAATTCGCTCGATGGGTACTGCCGATATAATTTTTGCATGAAAGGGGTTTTAGCCAATGCAATCGCATCGCCTTTGCGCTTATTGCCGTGCCCCCAGCCGTCTAAAATCATTAAAAATGCTTTCTTCATTAATATAATATTGATGCTAAAGTTAAAGTTTTGATATTTCGGCACAAAAGTCGTTCAAAAACGTTTTAAATGCGTATTAAAGATTGTGAAATATTTAACAAATTTAAAAGTTACCAAATTGTGACTGAACGTCTCTATAATACATTTCAATTCTTCGAATTTAAAAAAAGTAAGAGAGTTGGTATGCTTTTAGATTAATAATCTCAAATTGAATAATTATGAAATCGTTGCTTTTAGTTTTAGCTTTAGTTAGTGGCAATATGTTTAGTCAAATTGACCCAAACGTTACTTTTTTGAACAAAGCATTAAGCGAAGGTGATGCCATAACTGTCGGCACTTTTTTCGATAACACGATTGAATTGACTTTACTCGATAAACAAACGATGCTCAAAAAAGATGCAGCCGTGAATGCTTTAAAAGATTTTTTCTCGAAAAATAAACCGCGCAGCTTTAATGCCGTGCACCAAGGTTCGTCAAAAGGCTCTGCTTCACACTATACTATTGGCGATTTAACCACAACAGTTGGTAGTTACCGCGTGTATGTGTATTACAAATCGGCTGATGAAAAAATTGTGATTCAGGAAATGCGTATAGAGAAATAAAAGTTCTTCGAGTTAAGATAGTTCAAGGCCTCGTTCATTTAAAATTAACGAGGCTTTTTATTTGGCTATTTCTATGAAAATGGACTACTCATAAAATCTTTTTATAAATGGTGGTGCTTTTAAAGCCAACATAGATTTTCTTAAATTTATAACACCTAAACGATTCAAGTCTAAACGATTTTCGGTAACTCTTCCTTTTGGCGTTATTCCGATTAAAATTATATAATCTTCGCTCCATGTAAAGTGCTCAAACCAATTATCAATTCTTGGATTAAATAAAAGAGTCTCCTCACTGGTAATAGTATCAATGAATTTTGTAAAATCACTTTTTCGTTCGTTGCATCCGCCACAAGCTAATATGATATTTTCTAAATCGTCAGAACCACCTTTTGATAAAGGTTTAAAATGATCTAAATGAAAAGTATCAGGCGAAAATGAAATATGGGTTTTACAATATTCGCAATATCCATTTGCCCTTTCAGCTATTAGACTGCGTTGTTCTGCTGAAAATTTTCTGCGTTTAGCCATGAAAGTTTTTCAAATTCAATTGCTTAATTAAATCCATTAATGGCATTTGTTTTAATTCAGCTAATTCTTCCAAAAGAGGAATACGCTCAGCACTTCTTAATTCAATAGAATCAGTAATTTGTAGTATCTCTATATGTTCATTTTCAGTGATAGTTCCATTTTGGGATTTTAGATGCAATTTTTTATAGCGTTGAACTAAAGATGCTGGAATTTTTTCTTTAATCTGCTTCAACAAATAGGTTTCTTGTTCTTGAGGAGTTAATTCTTTTTTACCAACAATGCGCTTATTGACTCTATCGAACAAGGTTTTAAGCTCGAAACTGTTCAGTTTCGCAACACCTTCAACTAAAACCTCGAAATTAGTGACCGAATTATTTTTTGCAACTGCTGATGGCATAATTAAAAAATTTAAGCAAATTTAATGTAGTTTTCTGAAAAATCAAAAAAACCTCGTTCGTCAAAATGATTTTGAACTACCCAAAATGAAACTTATCGCAATCCTAAAAATTCTAAAATTCTGTAAATTCTGATTCAGACAACCCTCTAATCTATCACAATCCTTTCAACCGTATCGCCGAGTGTAATAGAGTTCACCACATTTTGCCCATCAATCATTTTTCCGAAAATAGAATAATTGCCATCGAGGTGCAACGTTGGAACACAAGTCACAAACCACTGACTGCATTCGGTGTGTAAACCATCGCGCGCCATACCTACATAACCCGCTTTATTATACGTTTCGGAACCAATTTCTGTACTGATAGTATAATCTAACGAACCGAAACCATCGCCACGCGGACAACCTGTTTGAATAACGTGAAGCGGCACAACGCGATGCCAAACTTTGTTGTTAAAATAACCCGAACGAGCGAGCGTCACAAAATTCAAAACAGAAATGGGTGCTTCTTGCAAAAGCAACTGAAATTTAAAACTACCGTGTGTGGTATAAATGGTGGCGGTGCTGTAATTAGAAAGCGTTCTTAATGTTGACCAATCTATGACTTTAGCTGTTTTAGCTTTAGGTTTTTGAGAAGCAGTTGAATCGGCAATATAATTGATAGAAGAGCGCACAGCTTCAATAGCTTCAATATCGTTCGGCGATTTAAACTTTTGCATCGCTTGAAACATCATCGGAATATTATCTTTCAAATTGGCTTTGTTTAATCCATTCATTGGCGATTCGATGGCATTTGCACCAATAGCAGCCAGACCTGCATCGCCTGAGCCGATGAATTTAAACATCGTTTCAGTTAAGCGATTGCGAATAGAAATCGAAAATCCTTTAAAATTATTATTAAAAGCAGGCGAAAGAAAAATACTGCTCAATGACTGTGCTGCTTGCGAACGAACAGGTGCTACATTGTTGAAGTTAAGCGCTTGCTCTTCGAAGAATTCGTAATTGTAAGGCGATGTTTCGAGGGCACGCAAAATGCGCACTTTGTTGTAATTATTGGTTTCTTTGGTGTACAAATCAATTAAAATATTTCGGACTGAATCGCGCATGCGCGGCGAAAAACTGTATTGTTTCATTATTGCTGCCCATAAAGTATAGCGCGTGGCGGGCAAAATATCGTTTGAGTTTAATGCCGCGCGAATAGTAGGCAATGCTTTAGAAGTGGGCAAATTTTTAAAAAATTGCGCTGCGGCTTGGCTCAGATGTTCGTTTTTATCCATTAAAAGTGGTTGCACAACCGCGCTCAGGGCGTCGAAGTGCACCGATTGGCACGCATTCAATAAAGCTATTTTTACGTTGTTATCCGTTTCGACTTTAAATGCGGACGACATTGCTTCAACTGTAGTTTGTAGTAATCCAGCTTTGCCCAAAATTTTAGCCAGAAAAACGCGTACATCTGCAGAAGGCTCAATCAATAAATTTTTAGCGATTGCATTTGTTATTAAAGTGTCGAAACTTATTTTCTCTCTACCTAACCCGAACGCGGCGGCTAATCGCACTTGCTGTGAGTATCGTTGTGGCGTCGTAAATTCGAGTAGTTTTTTATTCGACTCCGTCGTGAAGGAATCGCGCAAAGAAAAACGCATCAACGCGCGCGCTTGCTCAGTAATTAAGAGCGTATCTGTTGGTTGGAAAGTAGTTATTTGACACAAATTGTTCAACGATTTACGCGAACCACACTTGCCTATCGCTTCAATAATGGCGGCATTGCGCATAAATCCGTCGGGTGTGGTATCGTGTGCATTGTAGTGTGTTAGCAAAATTTTTTCGGCACGCACATCTCCAATTTGCCCTAAAACAAACGCAGCTTGGCAGCGAACGGGATTTAATTTATCATCCAAAAGATTTGCGACCGAATCTAATGTCGATTTTTCGCGCAGCGAAGCCAAAGCTTGCAAGGCGCATAATCGGTATTGTGGATTTTGATCGTGCAGAAGTGCTACTATACTATCCATTGATTGGCGTTCAAGCAGATTGAAAATATTTTGGATATTTTTATCATTAAAATCGAGCTTAGAACCTGAAAAACTTTTCTCATTGAATTCGGGCGGAACACAGCCCGACATATTTAAAAGAAAACCCAAAACGAGAAGAATAAGAACTATGTTTTTCATGAGCCTAGAAAAAATCTATGTAACAGGTATAGAATTCCACAACTAAACTTTCAATAATTTTTGAAAGTTTGTAAGAAATGTTTAACTTTGCTAAACAGTTGTTGGTTGTTAGTTGTTAGGAACATTAAACTATAGACAACTATCAACCAACAACCATCAATTAAATTGTCGTAAAATTAAGATTCTTATGAAGAATTTATCTTTAATTTTTTTGGAAACAGTATTTTTTATCAGAAATATTTTCAAAAAACGTTCAAGCAACACTTTTTGGGATATTCGCAAGTAGAGACGTTGCATACAACGCCTTTACGAAATAGTTATTTCTTCAATTAAATCCTCTCCCAGAAAACTGTTAAGTGCGGTTTTTATGTTATTTTTTTGGTAAATCAGTTCATTCCTCAAAATAGCTGAACTCACATACACTACCAATCTGTTTTTATCAATCCGAATTTTCTGCGTTTGCTCCGATGCACTTTCACCAACCACTTTTTGCCACACATCGCGAATGCGCAATTCGTTCAAAGTCGTTTTATAACCTTGTGCATTAATCCAGTGTTGTAAAACATCGCCAATGAGCTCCTCATTCGTTTGCCGCATATATTATTCAATTTGAGCAAAGTTAATGCTAATTAGATCGATTTACCGATTTTATGGGTGAAGGGTTAATCGGTGTAGATAATTTAACCACAAAGAACACAAAGTAAGTCACAAAGGACACAAAGTTTGATAAACACCTCGTGAACTTTGTGACTTACTTTGTGCCCCTTGTGGTTAAAAATTTATTTCTTAACCCCCACACTGTGCAATAAAAACGCATATTCCATGGCAGTTTCTTTAAAACGCTCGAATCTACCCGATGCGCCACCATGTCCTGTTTCCATATTGCAAAACATGTAGAGTGGTGAGCGTTTATTCGTTCGGTGCGTGCGGAGTTTGGCAATCCATTTAGCGGGTTCGAAGTATTGAACTTGCGAATCGTGCAAACCCGTTGTGATTAAAGTTGGTGGATAGTTTTGCGCTGAAACATTATCGTACGGAGAGTACGATTTAATATAATGATAGTATTCTTCATTTTTCGGATTTCCCCACTCGTCAAATTCACCCGTCGTTAATGGAATCGTTTCATCAAGCATAGTAGTAACAACATCTACAAACGGTACAGCAGCGACAACGCTACACCACAATTCGGGTCGCAAGTTCATAACGGCACCCATCAATAAACCACCTGCCGAGCCACCCATAGTGCATAATTTTTTCGGATGCACATATTTTTTTGCAATCAGCATTTCGCCACAAGCGATAAAATCGGTGAAAGTATTTTTTTTGGTGAGCAGTTTACCACTTTCATACCACGTGCGACCCATTTCTTGTCCGCCGCGAATGTGCGCAATGGCAAAAACAAATCCGCGATTGAGCAGACTGAGACGCGCCGAACTAAAATACGGATCGATGGAATGACCATAAGAACCATAACCGTAGAGCAGTAACGGATTTTTTCCTTGTTTGAATAAATCCTTTTTATACACCAACGATACAGGTATTTGCACACCATCGCTCGCTGTGGCGTAAACGCGCTCGGTAAAATAATTTTCTGGAGTGAATCCTGCTTCTAAAACGGCTTCTTGTTTTTGCAAATGCAGCGTACGCGTAGCAATATTATAATCGAAAACAGAATTTGGCGTGGTTAAGCTGGTGTAACCGAGGCGAAGTATATTTGTATCAAACTCAGCGTTGTTGCTGGTGTATGCCATGAAAACATTTTCCTTGAAACCAATCAAATGGCTTTCGCCCGTGTTTTCGATGACGTTGATGCGGGTTAAACCTTCACACCGCTCGTCGAGGACAAAATAATTTTTAAAAAGCGTTAATCCTTCGAGCAAAACATCCTTCCTGTGCGGAATACGTTCTTGCCAAAATGATTTCGCCGTATTTTCTTCGCCACACGTCATGAGGCGGAAATTTTCCGCTTCGCTGTTGGTGAGAATATAAAACTGGTCGTGTGCATGATTGATGCTGTATTCGTGTTTTTGTTCGCGCTCAGCAAACAAACGCCAATCACCCGTCGGATTGTTTGACTCCAAAATATGATACTCCGAACTCAACGTTGCGCTCGAACCAATCACTAAATATTTTTCGGAACGTGTTTTACCCACGCCACAGTTAAACGTGGTATCCGTTTCTTCATAGACACAAACATCAGCGCTGACATCGGTACCGAGTTGATGGCGCATAATTTTATAAGCGCGCAAAGTATCTGGGTCTTTTTGCGTATAAAAAACGTGCGTATTATCGCTCGACCAAACAGCACTACCTGTTGTATTGGTTATTGTATCTGGAAATAACGCGTTGGTCTCTAAATTTTTGAAACGCAAAGTGTATAATCGTCTGCTCACTGTATCTTCACCATACACTAAAAAATTATTGTTGGGCGCCAAGTTTCTGCCACCCACCGCATAGTAACTATGGCCCTGAGCCAACACGTTTACATCGAGCAAAATCTCTTCTTCAGTTTCTAAGGTTTCTTTTTTGCGGCTGTGAATCGGGTACTCTTTACCTTCCGTGAAGCGCGTGATGTACCAATAATTTTTGTAGAAATACGGCACCGACATATCTGTTTGTGCAATTCTACCGACAATTTCTTTAAATAAATCTTTCTGAAACGCATCTGTATCCGCCATTTTAGCCGTGCGGTAAGCGTTTTCAGCGTTTAAATATTGTATAACTTTTGGGTTTTCCTTCTCATTCAGCCAAAAATAATTATCAATTCGGGTATCGTTGTGTACGGTGAGTTGTTTGGGTTTTAACTTAGCT